>JBCDKV010000443.1:0-4897 GCA_038746215.1 Bacteroidota bacterium
CTATGGGCGAATACGCCGCTTCGGGTGGCTACTACATGGCAGCCGCTGGCGAACACATCTTTGCCGAAGAGAACACCCTGACGGGATCCATTGGGGTTTATCGTTTGATTCCTAGCGTAGAAACGACTATGGAAGATAAACTGGGCATCACCGTAGATACTATCCAAACTGGACCTTTTGCGACGGGCTTTCAGTTGAATAAAGATTTGAATCCTGTCCAAAAACGCTGGATGCAAGCAGATACTGAGCGTACTTACCGATTGTTTTTACAACGCGTAGCAGATGCTAGAGGTATGAGTATCGCAAAAGTGGACAAAATCGCACAAGGACGTATTTGGACGGCAGCGCGCGCTAAATCGAACGGCTTGGTTGATGAAATTGGTGACTTGCAAGCTGCCATCGACTACACCGCCGAAAAAGCCGATTTGGAGACCTATCGAATCAAAAACTATCCGCGTATGAAATCGCCAAGCGAACAAATCCTAGAGGATATTTTTGATACGAAGCAAGCTAGAGAAAAAGCCATACAAGCAGAGTTGGGCGAATGGTACGCCCACTACCAAGTGTTTAAAAATTTGCAACATCAGCAGGGTGTTCAGGCGATGATGCCGTTTCGTTTTCGAGTGGATTGATGGATAAGTTTATTTCACTCGTTCTCAAAAGTGGATACAAATAGAAAATAGAAGCTTTCATTTCCAAGATTCGCAGAAAGTCTTTTTTCAAAGGCGAAAAGACTTTCTCCCTCAAACTCCCCTCGGAGCAGACAAAAAATTCTCCTCAAAAGATTTTTTGTCTGCGACCCAACGAATTTAAAGACGTGTCCACTTTTCCGAACTAGATAAATAAGTCAAAAAATCACTAAAAATCTGTGTTTCCATCCCCAAAAACCCTCAGACATATTTATTACGCGATCTTAAATCGATCGTCTTACCTACTTCCTAAACTTCACCTTATACTGCGAAGGTAAAATATCCATCACCTTCATCGCTTTCTTAATCCTTTTTTGTAGCACCTTCTTATCCGCTTTTTTGGCTTTCAAGTCAATGGTAAAAGTGTCGGCTTTAGGGTCGGCATCTTCCGCTGCTATTTTTTCCTCCAGAGCTAAAATGATACGTTCCAAGGTATATTTACGCGACCAACGGAAACGCAGATTATGATGTTTTCCTGATTTCTCGCGGTATTCTTTTTTGCGCTCAATTTCGGAGTAAATGCGGTATTGCTCCCAAGGTACGCCGATTTCTGCTAGTGCATCTTGTAGGATACGGTAGGTATATTTTTTCTCCTTTAGTGAGGTAGAAACTAAGGTAATCACAAAGCCATCCTTAGCAAGATCGGCGGGGACTTGTATGGCTGCCGTGAATTTACGAATGGCTTCGTCTACTTGGTCGTCCACTTGCAAACGAATCTTCACTTTGTGTTTATACGGATCAGATTGTTCGCTGTACGTACTAGAGACGAGCTTGGTTTTCCACTCCTGTTTTGCCAGCTTCAATCTTTCGCTCGGACTCATCGCCATCAAATACCAATTGGGCGGCAAAAAGCTTTTTTCTTGGCGCTGGATAGCTGCTTTTTCCGAACAATCGACTTCCACCAAAAAAGAAGCGTGGTCAATCAACACGTGACCATTATAAGCGAGCAGGGAATCCTCCAAATGATACGATTCTATTCGGATGTGCGTGACCGAACCAGATTGCGGATTCAGGACAAACGTATAGTTCTGCCAATCGTTGTGCTGAATGGCAGTGGTCTCCGCCAACAATTCCGACCGTTCGCAAGTAGTCGAACCACCCCATATTTTCACCTTTGCGGGTGCGTGATAAGCTTGCCGCTCCCCAGCGCGATCTCTGGAGTAAAAAGTAGTAGATTTGGACAAACGCAAATGAAATTCGTAACAATTTCCCACTTGCAGCGGACGGAATAACGATTGCCCCACGCCTTCCCAAGTATTGTTATCGCGCACCACCAATCCAATGTACGTACTCCCCATCGCCGCTTTTTGCTGTACCCCCGCAAAGTCCGAATAACCCGCATACATCATATTGACGTACTCCTCTTCAAAACCACAATCGAACCAACCTGGCGGCGCATATTCAGGCTGTGCTACTCCTTCAAAAGAGGGATTGTCCAGCAAAAGAATATTCTGCTGCTGCGCCTGTACGGAGAGGCATAGAAGTTGGAAGAGGACAAGGAGAATCGTTAGTGATTGCTGCATTAGATGTTTTTTGTTTTTGAATTAGGGCTGTACGAATGGGTCTCAGTTTCGTTAACATTTTACTGGGAAACAGCCTGAGCCAATGCAAGAAAATTGAGCAACAAGTATGCCTAAGAGCATGTTTGGAGTACTATCTTCCTGTAAACCAATATTTTACGAACTTGACTTTGAAAATAATCGCTTGTTTATCTCGATAAAGTCGCTATTATTTGCTTCGTCAAAACCGTAAACTACTGATTTACAGTTCGATCCTACTCCAAACAAGCTCTAAAAGTTTTTTATGGACGGAAACACAAATTTCAACTTTTTTTTCCCTAAAAAATAAGTTGAAATTTGTGTTTCCGTCCGAAGAAACTTACCAAGCATACTTGTTGCTCAATCTCATGGGATTGACCAAGTCCTAGTAACGGACAAACAATAAGTTCCACATTTTGACCGAGCAGATTTTGTTCTGATGCAAGGCGAAAAACGTAGGAATCCTTTCGGCTGGCGAGGCTTTTCAACATTCTCGTAGTGTTGCTTGCAGAAAAGATTAAGTATCTTTTCAACGAAGAGAACCGCTAGCGGACGGGATGCTCAGGACGAAAGATGCCGTCATAAATTGGGAAGTTATTATTTGACCGTTACCCATTTCGAGCATTACTGAAAATTTCGTACACGACTATTTTTGAATCGAAAGTCTCAACTGTTTTTAGATACGTTAATAAACTGGCATTTTTACTGATTTTGCTGTTGCGCTCGCTCCAACATCGTTTTGATTTCCTCGTACTTTGCTCGATGTGCTTCGGGAATGATTCCTTTTTGCTCAAAAGTCTCGAAATCATCCAAGAAGGCATTCCAAAAATAGGGGAGATCATTGAGATTGAATTCTTTTTTCATCCATTCCTCATACTCGCTTTCGGCGGCTTTGTATTTGCTTTGAAAGAGCAGCGCAGGCGGTAGATTGGTATAAAAATAGAGGTTCTCTGGATCGAATTGGATGCCTTCGTGGACAATTTTTTCGCAGACTGCCCACTCGCTGTTAAGTAGAGCGTACCAAGCATAGCTGTTTTTGTAGTTGCTAAGACTACGGCGGTCGCTAGGTGTCAACTCACGGGGTGACTCTGAGTCACCCCGTGAATAGATGACCTCCAAATACCGATCAATCACCGCATTCAAAGCTCGATAACCCACATATTGACTAGAATCACTTTCACTTCTATCAGGTACTAAAGCTTCGATATAAGATCGCAAAGCCTTTTCGTCTTCTACTGCCAGCAATACTTCCAAACGATCTTCGCCCATTTTGCGCATAATTTGATAATAATCCAGTTTTTGTGCATCATCTAAGCTAGCGATATCCAGTTGATCGTAAAGCTGTTGGACTTTATTGGTTGCTTCCTGTTCCTGAAAGTAGGATATAGCTTCCAACAAATCCTCATTTTTTTCCAAAGACAAAAACAGCTCCTCGAAACGATCTTCGCCCAACTGCAAAGCCACCACATAGACATTTTGCCGATCGGTCATTGTCGGGTTAAGGGCAAACCGCTTTTCGACCAAGGTAAGCGTTTGTTCGTATTTTTCATCTTCGAAAAAAGCTTGAGCGTAGGTAATAAGTGCATCTATATCTTCCGTGGCAAGCATTTCTTCAAAACGATCTACTCCTTTTTCTAAACCCGCTTGATACTTCGCATATCTTTTTTCCAAAGGTAAATCTTCAAAATCCAATAGAACATACAATTCATTCGCTTTTGCTGCATTTTCTTTTTTCTCTAAAAAATCAATCGCCTCCAAAATCGCTGCGGCACTCTCCAAATTAGGAAATAGTTCCTCAAAACGATCTACTCCTTTTTCTAAATCTGCTTCATACAAAGCATATTGGACGTCTTTAGAAAGCGTATTAAAATCCAATTGCCGATAAAGGACGAATGCCTGCTCATACTGTTCTTGTTGGTAATAATAATCCGCTAGCGTCCTTTTATCAATTTGAGCGATGTATTTTGCTCGATTGTAAGGTAACTGCAAACAATGATGAATACTATCCAAGACCTCCAAAACAAAAGGACTTTTTTCCAACTCAAAGGCCAACAAAGCTTTTTCCTTTGCTATTTCACACTGTTTGGCTTTCCACAATTTCGTACTCCAAGCCGCGTATATTTCTCCCACAGCTCGGATATAGGCTTCACTATCCGCTCTATTGTTGGCGCGCTGATAACAAGTGATCGCGCGCTCGTAATAAGGGTTAAAAATATCGGGATTGTTGTTACTGGCGACTTCTTGGACATAATATATCCCAAAAGCCTTTAATTGCATTGCTCCTTCTGCTGCTACAATTTTTGCCCACGCCCCTTGCGTACTATCTATGGCAGCAATCAAATCATAATCTTTAATCTGTTGAGGACTAAGGGCAGCCAACTGATGGTGGTGCTGCTCCAAGAGCATATTTGCCTCCACCTCCCATAACTTCACACTGCGATCTGAACTGCCGCTTAGGGCATACTTTCCATTGGGCGAAAAGGCAACCGAACTAACGTAGGACGTATGCCCTGAAAAAGTGCGGATTTCCTTGCCGCTTTCCACCTCCCATAACTTCACACTGCTATCTTCACTGCCGCTTAGGGCGTACTGTCCATTGGGCGAAAAGGCAACCGAACTAACGTAGGACGTATGCCCTGAAAAAGTGCGGATTTCCTTGCCGCTTTCCAC
>JBCDKV010000444.1:0-4895 GCA_038746215.1 Bacteroidota bacterium
ATTTGCAAGAGAACTTTTTTTGTCTATAAAATCTCTTGAATAAATCTTCTAAGATTGGAATTTAAATCCACTGGATCGGTAAGCGTTTGAAACCTTAGAGTGGTAGCCAAATAATCGCAAGTACTACTCAAAATTAGCCAACTGCCAAAAGCCAACTGCCAAAAGCCAACCGCTAACCGCTAACCGCTAAAAACCTAACATCCATTTCCAAAACGAAAAACAATGAAAAAAAACATTAGTCGCTTCCTCAAATACGGCACTTTGATCAGCACTTACGGCTTACTTGCCAGTGTTTTGCTACAAATATTTGCCCGTTTTTTCCTACCCAATACACCACCTTGGACGGAGGAAGCGTCTCGCCTATTTTTTATCTATGCCATCGCCTTTTCGGGTGGATTGGCGGTACAAAGCAAAGAATACGTAGCACTGGATGTGCTCTACGAACAATTTTCAGTGCGATGGAAAAGATGGATATTGATGGCGGTGCAAGTGCTCACTTTGTTACTGTTTGGTCTAATGGCGATTTACGCACTAAATTTTACATACTTGGGTATTGCAGAAAAAGCACCTGCTATGAAAATCAGTATGGCAATTGCCTTTTTCAGCATGTTCATCTTAGCTTTTTTTATCTGCTACTTCACCTTTCTTGAGTTACGTAAAACGTTTGTTAGGGAAGGTGAAAACCACTAAGAGTTTGTATGGAGTACGAGGCAATTGCTAAAAAAATTTCCGCCCATGAAAACCCTTTAGGCATAACTGTTGCGCGACCTCAGAAGCTTTACTAGAACTTGTCCGGGTGCTGCGTAAAACTTCGCATACGCTTAATTTTAAACAAACAAAAAACATGATTTGGATCGTCTTAATCATTTTCGTAATCAGTTTGCTACTGCGTTTTCCAATTGCTTTTGCTTTGGGTTTAGCTTGCCTGACCTATTGCATTGGGACAAATATTTCGCTGATGGTCATTCCGA
Source organism: Bacteroidota bacterium (assembly GCA_038746215.1). Taxonomy (GTDB): domain Bacteria; phylum Bacteroidota; class Bacteroidia; order Chitinophagales; family Saprospiraceae; genus JAAUTG01. The sequence goes on from JBCDKV010000444.1 coordinate 972, forward strand.
TGAAAATGTACGCAGGCATCGACGTATTTGTATTGTTAAGTGTGCCAGGTTTCATTTTAGCGGGCAATCTGATGAACCACGGTGGACTCACCGCCAAAATTATTAGCTTTTGTAATCACCTATTGGGTCACATTCGCGGTGGACTATCGCTCGCCAACATTGGAGCTTCCATGCTTTTCGCAGGCATTTCTGGTACTGCCGTTTCGGATACTGCTAGCATTGGCTCGGTACTCATTCCTGCCATGAAAAAAGAGGGCTACGGGGAGGGCTTTTCTTGTGCTATCACAGCAGCTTCTTCTACGGTCGGTCCTATCATTCCACCGAGCGTACCGATGATTATTGCGGCTACTTTAAGCGGTCTGTCGGTTGGGAAACTCTTTCTAGCAGGTGCTATTCCTGGCTTTCTATTGGGTTTTGGACTCATGCTAGTCGCTTACTTTATCGCCGTCAGAGATAATTATCCCAAGCACGAACGCAGCAGTTTGAGACAAGTAGCTCGCGCTTTCAAGGAAACCTTTTGGGCTTTGTTGATGACTTTAATTATTCTCTTTGGCATCATAGGCGGTGTATTCACGCCCACAGAAGCCTCTGTGATTGCCGTAGTTTATGCGATTTCAGTCGGCACTTTGGTGTATAAACAATTGAATTTCAAAAAAATACAAGTCATTATCCTCAATTCCATGAAAACTTCCGCCTCCCTTATGGTGCTGGTCGGATTTGCCAATCTCTTTGGCTGGATACTCATCACGGAGCGTCTACCACAATTACTTTCCACTGAAATCCTAGATTTTACGACCAATAAATACCTCGTCCTACTCCTTATTAATATACTCCTCATCGTAGTTGGCACTTTCATGGAAACCATCGCAGCACTACTCATTCTCTTTCCCATCTTACTCAAAGTCGCTATGACCGTCGGCGTTGACCCAATTCACTTCGCGGTGATTGCGGTACTGAATCTAATTATTGGACTGACCACGCCGCCCGTGGGCGTATGCCTTTTCGTCGCCTCCAGCATTGGAAAAACTTCGATTGGGAAAGTCAGTAAAGCAAGTTTACCTTTTCTTGCAGTTAGTCTTTTCGTCCTGACTTTAGTGACGCTGATTCCAGATTTAGCCTTGTTTTTACCACAGTTATTTATAGATTGAGAGATAGCGGTCCAATGATTCAACTATTTTTGTCATTTGATAGTGAAAAGGTCAAGACAGCTAGTGCGTTTATGGGAAAAAGTGTACATTTATTCAAAAGGGTACACAGTCTGAAAAATGAAGATCTCATCTCTGAAAGCCGCAGAAAGTTTTTTTCTAAGTGGAAAAACTTTCTGCTTGAGGGGTTTTAGGGGGGAAAAACAGCAAAAATTGTTGATTTTTACTGTTTTTCACCCCTAAGAGCCCCTTGGAGCATCCAAAAAACCCATCTTAAAAGGTTTTTTGGATGCGACTTAACGAAATTTCAAAAGTGTGTACCCTTTTGAATATATTCATCAAATGTTCTATCTAATCCAAAAAAGCCTCTATAAAAAAATCATTATAAACAAAACAAAGACGTATGAAATTAATTTTTCAATGGAGTATCTGCTGCTTGCTCATACTCTACGGCTGCGAAACAGATACAGAGCTACCAGCAGAAACCACCTCACCAAAGCCGACTCCAAGTTATCTAGCCTTCACAGCAGCCAATTTCAATACTCTTGACTTATTCGCTGAGCCGACTGCTAATTGGCAAATCGCAGGAGAAGTCTTTGTAGATCGCTCCGCCGATCAGAAAATGTCATCGGTCGAAGGGAAAGGCGTGCTAGTCAATCAACCAACAGCCGACGCTAGAGGCGATCTATACACCAGTTTCGAGCATGGCGACATCGAATTGGAGCTGGAAGTGATGATGCCAAAAGGCTCTAATTCAGGGATTTACCTGCAAAGTCGCTACGAATTGCAACTCCTAGATAGTTGGGGCGTCGAATCGCCTAGTTCGGGCGATATGGGTGGTATCTACCAACGTTGGGACGACACCAAAGCAGAAGGTGAAAAGGGATATGAAGGCTATCCACCTAGGGTAAATGCCGCCAAAGCACCCGGACTGTGGCAACGACTAAGACTGATTTTTCATGCGCCAAGATTTGATGCAAATGGTAAAAAAATAGCGAACGCTCGCTTTGAAGAAGTTCGGCTAAACGATGTACTCATTCACGAAAATTTAGTGCTGAACGGACCGACTCGTGGTGCAGTATCCAAAGAAGAAGTTGCCTTAGCACCCATCCGAATCCAAGGCGATCACGGGCCAGTGGCTTTTAGAAATATGCGCTATAAGCTATACGAAAACAAGCAAGTTGGACTACAAAATCTTAGCGTGAAAGAGTACGAGAGCAAGCAATTTGGGATACCCAATTTTGAAAACTTAAAACTGAAAGAAGTTCGCGAAACAGATAGCATTTCTTATGCTGCTGCCGCCACTCGTGATCAATTTTGTTTACTATACGAAGGAGAATTGACGATTCCTACATCGGGCGATTATCTATTTTCTGCAAACGTGAATAAAGCCGATGTACTGTTTGTCATAGATCAGGATACCATCTTTAGTGTTAGAGATGGTGCTAATTTTGGTAAAAGTCAATTGAAGAAAATCAAGCTAGCGGCTGGGACACTGCCCTTTACCTTAATCTACAATAAATCACGGCGTTGGTGGGCACGAGGATTTAAGCTCTTTGTGGAAGGACCTAGCATACAAAAACATCCACTACATGCACCGAGTTCTGCTTTCACAAATGCCATACCACCACCCATTGTGATTGCACTAGAAGAGCAACCCGTTTTGCAAAGAGGTTTTTTGATGCACGATGGCAAAAAAAGAACACATGTCATTTCGGTTGGAACACCAGAAAAGATCAACTATTCCTACGACTTAGCATCGGGAGCGTTACTACAAGTGTGGGGTGGTGAATTTTTGGATGTGACCGATATGTGGCACGCTCGAGGACAAAAACAATTGGGTGTACCAATGGGAGCAGTCATTGATTTTCACGGACAGCCCAATTTAGCAGCCCTTGAAAATGAGGATGCTGATTGGCCAGATACACTAATGAACGCAGCTAGTCCAAAACCACTGTCCTACGAATTGGACGAGCAAGGCAGTCCCATCTTCTTTTATGAAACGCAAGGCGTAAAGGTCAGTAATCAGCTTTTCCCCGCTTCGGAAGAACGTAGAATCACTAGAGCAATTAAGCTGGAAGGGGAACACGAGTTTTGGCTCAAAATAGATGATGGAAAAACCATCAAGCAACTGAAAGATGGCTCTTATGCCGTCGATGATTATAAATATTTCTTAGAATTAGGCGATGACTTATCAGAGCAAGCGGTATTGAGAACCAGTAAGAACAAATCCGAATTGCTAGTCAAACTCAATCGTGACACCAAAAGTGTGGCTTACGATATTATTTGGTAATACAAAAACGAAAAATATCATGTATCATAAAATAATTGTTTTATTTCTACTACTTCTACCACTTTCCTTTTTTGCGCAAAGAGATGTTGCTAGAGAAGAAGCGAATTACTACAAAATCGTAGACGTACCGATCCCTAAAGGCGTGGTACTAGAAGTCGGTGGCTTAGCCCTGACCGACGACGACCAACTAGCTGCTTGTACGCGTCGCGGAGAAATCTGGATGATCGACCAACCGTATAGTCAACAACCGAAATATTCCTTATTTGCTAGAGGTCTGCACGAACCTTTGGGACTGGGCTATAAGGACGGTGGATTCTACTCGGTGCAAAGGGGAGAGTTGACCCGTTTGGAAGATCGAAATGGCGATGGCAAAGCGGATTTGTACAAGACGGTTTTTTCTTGGCCGCTTTCTGGCAACTACCACGACTATTCCTACGGTCCAAAATTTCTATCCAATGGCGATATGATGGTGACGCTCAATCTTTC
>JBCDKV010000445.1:0-4892 GCA_038746215.1 Bacteroidota bacterium
GAGCATACTTGTTGCTCAATTTGCGGATATTGACCTGAACCATATCTGAGTCAAATGTCAAGAAAAATGAGATTTGTACAGTCGTTATTCGCATGCTACTACAGATGTGTTCACCACAAGTAAATGTTCGCGTAATCTAAGATTCAACACCTGAATTAGGCATGAAAATGCGACATGTTTATTGAGACATAAAAAATAGTTGACACTTTCAAATCAAAAGAGAATTTTACAAATTCCCTTATTCCTAATCTCAATACACGAAAGGAAAATAAAATTACTGACACCCTAAATCCTCTTTGGATAGCAAATCATTATTCGGAATACACTGATTAGATAATACCTGCTGTGGCTGGTAGCGACTCAGCGCAGGATCATACAATCCAGTTTCTAGGAAGGCAGTAATAGCGGCTACTTCTGCATGATCCAAAAATAGCGGTTTAAAATGCTCGCTCAAACGTCCACTTGGCACGCTTTGATTTTCTTTTTTGCCTCTGTTTTTGTACAATACGACCTCCTCAATTGAAGTAAAACTACTGCCATGACCATAGAAGGGAGAATCTGCTAAATTGTACAGTTGTGGCACTTTAAATCTGAACTTGTCTGCGTCTTTCCTAGTAAAACTCGCTCTTCCGAAATTTTCTCTGTCAATGGCAGACGTTCTGATGGTGCTAAATTCCGATTCGTATAAATCTTTCATACCAAGAGCGTGGAATGCCATTTCATTCAGGGCAGGGCCTTTGTGGCAAGTTGCACATTCTGCTTTTCCGAAAAATAGGATCGCACCGCTTTTTTCTTGAAGGGTCATCGCATTTCTATCTCCTCTCAACCATTTTTGAAAAGGTGCTTGATTAGCGAGTACTGTTCGTTCGTAGGCAGCAATTGCAAGCCCCGCAGTAGTATTGGAGTATCGCTCACTAATGTCTATTTCGGGAAAAGCAGCATCAAACAAATGATCGTAACCCATAGCCACCATCATAGAATCTTGACACTGCTGGCGGTGTACATCCAATGCAGCGATTGCCTGTGTTTCTGCGCCTTCAAAACCCAAATGATTTTTGGCAATCGGTGTGTTTTCGGGCCATAGATCTTCTGTTCCTTCATTCGCTCCCACTGCCCCAAACTGACCATTCCAAAGCATCAATTCTTGGTAGGCAATATTCATATAAGTAGGCGTCCGAATCGGCTGGACATCCACTTTTTGTACATCGTAGTGGGCCTGCTGTACTCTCTCTTCTCCCCTCAATCCGAAACCTTCACCACCCTCGCCTATCCCTTGTGCTATACCCGCCTGAAAGCCAGCCGCTGCAAAATGACAGGATGCGCAAGAATAAGTCCCCCTGCCGATCTCATCTTGCGGCACAACGGCTAAGCCCGTCTCATGGAAAAGCAAGCGACCTAAATCTACTTTTGCTTTGGTCAGCGGATTATTGAGATCTTGTGGAATTTTGCTGTATTCGTCACTATCTGGTAAGATAAACTCGGAAAGATCAGGAGAATTGGCGATCAAGGTCATCCTCAATCGTTCGTCTAAGGCTGCTGCACTGTTCTCTTCTTTTTGGCAGGCTGTCATTGCTAATACAATGAAGATTAGTATCGCGTAGTGTCTTTTCATGATATAACTTTGCTGAGGAATGAAGAAACAATAACTTCCGATTCTTGGAACTGATTTTTTGCTCTCATATTTCACCAAAAAGCCTCACCGTAGCCCTGCTATGCTTACGTTTTCTGGCAAAATCTGAAATCAAAAACGCTAGCTCAAGAACCTGAATTTATTGTCTCTTTATTCCTAAAAATGTCGTATGCAGAACAAAATTAGCAATCCTTCGATAAAGTGCAAATAGATGACTGCCCCTATCAAAAAAATTGCAATTCTTAGACGGACAAACAAAGTAGAATTTAACCTGTTTATCAAAGCACAAAATACATGTCGAATATTTTATAAGTGAAAGATCATTAATGCGAATAACAGGTAAAATACTCCATTTTGTGGTAGTAGTAGCTTTACTAAAATTTTGAAACTTATTAAAATACTTGATATCGCGCAACAAGTATGCCCAAAGGTTTTTTATGGACGGAAACACAAATTCCAACTTATTTTTTTGGAGAAAAATAAGTTGAAACTTGTGTTTCCGTCCGAAGAGAATTACGGAGCATACTTGTTGCTCAATTTGCGGATATTGACCTTGACTATATCTGAGTCAAATGTCAAGCAAAATGATATTTGTACAGTCGTTATTCGCATTAATAAACTGAGTCAGAGAAAGCAGTTATTATTGAACTTTCACTAAAGCACGTTAATCTATGAACACAAATGTACAAGCTGCCCCACGCTGGATGTTCTACGTCCTCTGGATCGCAGGGATTTATAATATTATCTGGGGAAGCTCAGTCATCTTTTTCCCCAACCTTTTTTTCAATTTAGTCGGTATGGAACTGCCCAACTACCCGATGATTTGGCAATGCGTTGGCATGATCGTGGGCGTGTATGGGGTAGGCTATATACTGGCAGCTTATCGACCCTTGGTACATTACCCGATTGTAGTAGTCGGACTATTGGGAAAGATTTTTGGTCCCATTGGCTTTGCCTTTTACTTGGCGAAAGGCGCATTTCCACTGGCTTTTGGTTTGACGATTATTTTCAATGACTTAATTTGGTGGATACCTTTCGGTGCGATCCTTTTGGCAGCCTACCGAGCGCATAAGTTTGATTTATCGCTGGCTTGATGGATAATCATTTTGGTGATGCCTGAGAGAAATTTTAGTGTAGCTCTTGAGTTCGCGCAACAAGTATGCTCAAGGGGCTTTTATGGAAACACAAATTTCAACTTATTTTTCGACATGTTTATCCAAGTCGTAAAAGTAGTTGACACTTTAGTGCTCCAATTGCTAATTTTTATTTCATAAAAATTAGCAATTGGGGTGGCCTTTTTAGACAGAAATAATGTCAAGCAAGTAGATAAACTTGTCTATTTTTCTCCAAAAAATAAGTTGAAATTTGCGTTTCCATCCGAAGAAAATTACAAAGCATACTCATTGCTCTATTCTCTTGCATTGACTCAGGCTATTTCTGAGTAAAATGTTAACGAAATTGAGACTTCGTACAGCCCTAATTTTTATTCGTTTACCAACCCTAATAATAATACCGCTTAAAGGCTTCCATCGCTTCGTATTCTGCTAAGCCCAATTCATCGTATAGCTTTGCCGTACCTCGATTGCGCTCTTCGGCGCGTTGCCAAAATTCTCTGGAATCATTGCCTGGAAAGAGCGGACGATCTTTTTGGGATTGGTGTTTAAAGATGGCTCGACGTTTGCGGAGTAACTCATCAGGACTAATAGGCACTGCCATATCGACATCTTCGACTTCCCACTCTTGCCACGCACCGCGATATAGCCACAACCAACAATCTTCGATCCATTGTGATGCGGCATCGCCCGCTGCTGCTTGGGATTTGATTTGTCGCAAAGCCTGTAAGACTGCATCCAAACACACCCGATGCGTGCCGTGCGGATCGGATAGATCACCCGCTGCGTAGACTTGATGTGGACGAATTTGTTGCAATAAATCTACCGTGATCTTAATATCTGCTTCGCCCAACGGCTTCTTTTTCACTTTACCCGTTTCGTAGAAAGGCAAATCTAAGAAGTGCGCAAAATCATCGGTGATGCCGACCGAACGACAACCTGCTTTGGCTTCTCCTCTGCGAATGAGTCCTTTGATGCGCTGCACTTCGGGCGAGTCAATTTCGCCAGGTGCTTTGGTTTTGATTTTATCCTTGATAGCGTCGAACATGATCTTAGAAACGTCTTGCTTTAAACCAAAAGTTTCGTGGTATTCATTGACAAAATCAGCAAAACGCACCACATCTTCGTCGTGTACTGCAATGTTGCCCGAAGTCTGATAAGCTACGTGGACTTCGTGACCATGATCGGCGAGTCGAATGAAAGTACCGCCCATCGAAATGACATCATCATCTGGGTGCGGACTAAAAATAATGACGCGTTTTTGGGCAGGTACAGCACGTTCGGGGCGATGACTGTCGTCGGCGTTGGGTTTTCCACCTGGCCAACCCGTGATGGTGTGCTGCAATTGGTTGAAAATTTCGATATTGGTGTAGTAAGCATTGTCGTAGGTTGTGACAATGTCGCTCATGCCGTAGTCCATGTAGTCGCGATTGGTCAGTTTCAGGATAGGCTTACCCGTGGTTTGGCTCAACCAAATCACCGCTTTGCGCACCAGTTGGGGCGTCCATTCAATGTCTCCCAATAGCCAGGGCGTCTCCACTCTAGTCAATTTTGCACTTGCCGCATCATCCAACACAATGATCGCATTCGGATGTTTTTGTAGGTAAGTAGCAGGCACACTGTCGCTGATCTCCTCCTCCACTGCTCGCTGGATGATGGGTGCTTTACCTTCGCCCCAAGCCATCAATATAATACGATCAGCTTGCATGATACTGTGAACACCCATCGTGATCGCTTTTCTCGGCACGTGTTCTTCACCAAAAAAATCACTGGCAGCATCGAGTATTGTCACGTGATCTAAAGTGACCAAACGTGTACGAGAATTCATACCCGAGCCAGGTTCATTAAAACCAATATGTCCCGTACGCCCGATGCCTAGAATCTGTAAATCCAAGCCGCCGTAATCTGCTATTTTTTGCTCGTAATCTTGACAAAATGCTAGGACTTCTTCCTTGGGCAGCGTCCCGTCTGGGATATGAATATTTTCCGCTGGAATATCGATTAGATCGAATAGGTATTCGTGCATAAAGCGTACGTAGCTTTGTAGGGCAGCCGCTTCCATGGGGTAATATTCATCTAAATTGAAGGTGATTACGTTCTTGAAGCTCAGACCTTCTTCCCGATGCAAACGCACGAGTTCACCGTAGAGC
>JBCDKV010000446.1:0-4891 GCA_038746215.1 Bacteroidota bacterium
ACAAGTATGCTCAGTAAATTTCTTCGGACGGAAACACAAATTTCAACTTATTTTTTTGGAGAAAAATAAGTTGAAATTTGTGTTTCCGTCCATAAAAAATCCTTTGAGCATACTTGTTGCGCGATCTTAAGAGCTCTCTCGGAATTCTTCCAAGTGTTGCTCAAAACTTCACGTATATCCAATTCTGATTTAGCACCTCGCAGAATATGTAAGGAACGAAAAAACTTGTCATATTCTTTTTTTTCTTCAATAAATGTATTAAATCGCTACATCTATTTAAGACAGTACCAGGAGGTAATTAACAAATACGGAATCAACACAAAAATAATGGCAAAAAAGACGTACACAAGAGCGCCGCTTTGGTATAAGGACGCAATCATTTACGAATTGAATATCAAAGGCTTTATGGACAGCGATGGAGATGGCATCGGTGACTTTAAAGGATTAATGTCTAAACTGGATTATCTGGAGAGTTTGGGCATAACTGCTATATGGGTACTACCCTTCTACCCTTCTCCTTTGCGCGACGATGGTTATGATATTGCCGATTACTACACGATCAATCCTTCTTTTGGTACTTTAGAAGATTTCAAGACTTTTCTGGACGAAGCGCACAAGCGCAATTTAAAAGTCATCACAGAATTAGTCATCAATCATACCTCTGATCAGCATCCTTGGTTTCAGCGAGCAAGACGAGCACCCAAGGGCAGTGTAGAGCGAGATTTTTACGTCTGGAATGAGGATGAAGATAAATACAAAGATGTTAGAATTATTTTTCAAGATTTCGAGCCTTCCAATTGGACTTGGGATCCTTTGGCAAATGCTTATTATTGGCATCGCTTCTACTCCCACCAGCCCGATTTGAATTATGACAATCCAGCCGTTCAGGAAGAAATCTTTAAGGTATTGGATTATTGGGTGGATATGGGCATCGACGGTTTTCGACTCGACGCCATTCCTTATCTATTCGAGCGAGAAGGCACGAACTGCGAAAACCTACCCGAAACGCATGTATTTCTAAAAAAACTACGAGCACATATGGACGAAAATTTCGACAATGTGCTGTTTTTAGCGGAAGCCAATATGTGGCCAGAAGATTCTGCCTCTTACTTCGGCGATGGCGACGAGTGTCATATGAATTATCATTTTCCTTTGATGCCTCGCATGTATATGTCCTTAAAAATGGAAGATCGTCATCCCATTACTGATATTTTTGAGCAAACACCTGCTATTCCAGCCGATTGCCAGTGGGCGATGTTTTTGCGTAATCATGATGAATTGACGCTGGAAATGGTAACTGATGAAGAGCGAGATTACATGCGCAAAAACTACGCTGCTGATCCCAAAGCAAGAATCAATCTTGGTATCAGAAGACGATTAGCGCCGCTGCTCGAAAACGACCGCAATCGCATCGAACTCCTGAATATTTTGCTTTTTTCTTTGCCCGGCACACCCGTTTTGTACTATGGCGATGAAATTGGGATGGGCGACAACTATTATCTGGGAGATCGAGATGGCGTACGAACGCCGATGCAGTGGAGTGCCAATAAAAACGCTGGTTTCTCGGATGCCAATCCACAATCACTTTACCTACCTGTCATCATCGACCCAGAATATGACTACACCTACATCAATGTGGAACGCCAACAACGCAACACCAATTCCTTATTGTGGTGGACCAAGCGCATCATGGCGACCCGTCAACGTTACAAAGTTTTTGGTCGGGGCAGCATCAAGTTTTTGACCCCTGCCAATGGGAAAATCTTAGCTTTCATTCGGGAATACGAAGAAGAAGTTATTTTGGTAGTCATCAATTTATCGCGCTTCGTGGAAGGTGTTCATTTGGATTTGCCAGACTATAAAAATTATACGCCCATAGAGATATTTGGCGATAGCGAATTTCCAACTATATCGGACGTACCTTACTTCCTAACGCTCGCTCCACATGGCTATTATTGGTTTGAATTGCAGCCTACCGAAACGCTAGAGCTAACTGAGAAACAGCTAAAATCACCGTTGTTGGTAGCAGAAACTTTCCAAGAACTTTTCAAGGAGAAGGCATTCACAGATAAAGTACTGCCCGCTTTTTTCAGAAGAGTCAATTGGTTTGGCAATAAAGGGCGCAAAATCGAAAGTGTTCAGGTCGTTGATCGTATTTTCCTAGAACTACAGGAGCAATCCTATGCCGTTTTGATGGTGGAAGTCAATTTTAGAACGGGTTTTTCAGAACTGTTCCAAATTCCTATCACCTTCAAAGCCGTGAGCGATTTGAGTGATATTTTGCTAAAAGATGAAGTGATCAGTACCGCAAATACTTGCTTGCCAGACGATTGCAAAAAGGGCGTTTTGCTTGATGCTTTCTACGATGAGGGTTTCCGATCTGCCATCGTCAACAATGTGAGTGTGTTGGCACAATCTGGTGTACTAAGTTTAGAGACTTGGACTGATCTACCAGAAATGACCGAATCTAGTATTCGCAAGTCTACGGTGCAATACGTTTCGGTGGAATATAAAGAAGGTTACTTTGTCAAATTTTATCGCCGCATTGACCAACAACCCAATCCTGATTTTGAATTAATGCATTGGCTCACTAGGCAACGTGATGTTCCTTATGTTCCTGCTTTGTTGGCAAGTATTTTTTACAAAGACAAACGCAATTACAATACCACTTTAGCCACCATTCAGCCGCTGATTGCACACCAAGGCTATGCTTGGGATTATGTGAACGATCACCTCAAACGCCTCATTGAGCATGTGGAAGTAAATGCGCGCAAGCAGACGATCCCAACGGCAGAAGTGAGCATGTTCGAAGCTGCTGCTACGCACAAAGAATGGGCACCGATCTTTCAGTCTTCCAACCTTCAAGATTTTCTGGAACGCATTCGACTCATTGCCCAGCGAACTGCTCATATGCACTTGGAACTCACCAATTCAAAAGGAGTTGGAGACAGCAGTTTCCGTCCTGAGCTGTTCTCTTTACACTACCAACGTTCGCTTTTTTCTGCCCTCAATTCATTGGTGCGGGTGAGCATGAAAACCTTGCGAGAAAACCTTCATGTCTTGACGGAAGAACATCGGGAACAAGGACGCAAAGTCTTAACGGCTCAGCCCAAAATATTAGATTATTTTCAACGAATATACGTGCATAAGTTTGAGGCTACCAAGATTCGGATTCATGGCAACTTCCACCTAGAGCAAATTATGATGGTAGGCGATGACATCCAAATAGATGACTTCGACGGCACTTTCGACCGACCTTTTAGCGAACGCAAATTGAGGAAATCGCCCCTCATTGATGTTGCCACGCTACTTCGGTCTATGCACTACGCTATTTTGAATGCAGAAGCGCAAAATCAAGAGGTGAAAGACATCAGTCTGATACTGAAATATTGGTACAAAAATGCGAGCGGCACGTTTTTACAGGCTTATCGCAAGGAAATTGCGGACGCCAACATTGCTGAATTTATTCCCGAAGATGAAGGCGATTTTCGTATCCTTATGGAAGTATTCATGCTAGAACGCGCTTTGAAGGAATTGCTTTATGAGTTTAATTATCGTCCTGAAATGGCGCACGTTCCGATTAAGGGAATATTGGATATGATAGGTGTCAACTAATAAACATACTCAATTTGGGATAAAAAAAGTACATTTTCTTTTTTTGTTGATTTGTTGAACTGTTTATTCGTTTAATGCTTTCAATATCAATATTTTGCAGTTAAACAAATCAACAATTTAAACAGACAAACAAGTATATTCGCCTGCACAAATTTATCCCGTTTGCAGTGTAATATAGTTAAGCGTTTATGAAGTCTTGGGTTAATACTTGGAGTAAATTTTAGCCCTGCTCTTAAAATCGTGCAACAAGTATGCGCAGTAATTTTCTTCGGACGGAAACACAAAATTTCACTATTTTTTTAAGAAAAATAGTGAGATTTTGTGCTTCCGTCCATAAAAATCCTTTGAGCATACTTGTTACGCGATCTTAAGCACTTTACTAAAATTTTCTCAGGCATCACCAAAAGCTTCGTACAATCCTACTTCCCATTTCTAAGCAACAAACATGCAACTGAAAAAAATACAAGCACATATTGCTGGCTACAAAAAGTACTTGCAAAAAGGAGGTGAGCGGACAGTACGTCCACTTTATAAATGGGAAAGTCAACGCATTTGGCAAGAAAACTGGGACATCAATGCTAGTCCATTTGCTGCCATGTACGATAGTTGCCTGGAGAATAGTCAGACGCGTCGTATTTGGAATCGAGAAAATTATCAGCCCAAAAAAATGATGCTGGCTTTTGCCGAATTACAACCCCATTTTGTCTACTCCATGTTCGAGGAACTCTTCAACGAATCTAAGGACATCGGCAATCGAGTGGATCGCTTTATTTTCTATTGCGATCAGCTCCTCAAAGAATACAAATCTACTCGGCGCACTGCCTTGGACAACGACCACTACCACGATTACGAAATGATTTCGCACTATCTTGCCTTTCAGTATCCAGAGCAATACACGCCTTATCGCTTTGATCTTTTTAAAAATACTCTACTTCAAATTGGTAGCCGTGATATTCCCACCGCTAACGATATAAGCCGTCATTTTAAAGTGATGAAAACCCTCCACCAGTTTCTACAAAAAGATGAGGCCTTGATAGCACTACATCAAAAACGACTTCTGCCTATTCATTATCAGGAAAAATCGTTATTGTTGGTAGAGGACTTCGCTTTTTATTTAAAAAATATATTTCATCAGGTTAAGAAGTAGACAATTTAGAGGAGCATATTTTGTTTCTGAACGAAGAAGTCCACAGCCTGATAGCCTTAGAGCATGTTTGGAACACTATCTTCCTGTAAACCAATATTTTCCGAACCTGACTTTGAAAATAATCGCTCG
>JBCDKV010000447.1:0-4890 GCA_038746215.1 Bacteroidota bacterium
ACATTGAGTACACTATCGAGCTGAATACCGTATTTTTTGATGACACTGCGATCTTGTAGGTTTCGATTTTTACCTTTGTGTACGTAGTAGCACAACTCATCATCAAAATGACAATATACACCAGTATCATGTTCTTGACCACTCTGTCTAGTCAGTTTCAAACGATATTGGGTCGGCAAAACTGGGGTCGTATTGCCAATGGGTAGGTGCATTTTTTTGTTTCTGGACAAGTCTTTGTTCGCATTGCCAATTAAATTTTTAGCAAACTCAACGGCTTCTTTACCTACGTAATTTTTGCTACTATCTGAACTATTTACAAAATGTACGTTCACCCGAACATAGCGTATCGAACGGTGGTTGATATAATTAGTATCAGGTGCGTGCGCCAAGGCATCTCGACAGGCTTTTCTGGCTTGTAGCTTAGGGTTAAAATTTTGGTCATAAGCAACCGGTAAACGCAGTACATCTTCGGACGTACAAAAATGTGTTTGCAGTTTGGGCGTACAATTCAAACAGAAAAGTACAAGCACTACAACCAACCGACCGACCCAGTTTTTGTAAAAAATTTTAAACATTTACGAAAATTTACTTAATAAGTAGTTAAAAGCCAGTGAGTTTTAGTTACCTTCGTTTAATTGTCGTCAAAAAATCACTACGCATTTAAACTTTACAGACTGCAAAGTGTCAATGTTTGGCACTTACATTAGTATATTAGATAACGACAAACGCATAAGTCACGTGAGATCAAGTTCAAAACAGCAACACAAATTTAACACCAATAACCAAGATATAAAGAATAAGATTTGGAAACTCGTCGAGCAAAGCGATGACCCTTTTTTGCTGGGTGAAATGCTCCAAAAATTAAATCAGATGGTTCAGCAAAGAAAAGGGATGCAAACGGAACTTAGTTCCGCACCACCACGTTATAAAGAAATCCTTGCCAATAAAGACCGTGAGCAATGGGCTTTAGAATGGCTCTACTAGTGTTGGAGGTGAATTAATTTAAGCGTTATCTGTGTCTGTAATTGTACCAGCTTCAAAAAATTTGGCGATGCTGAAAAATTAGCGTACAGTTTCAATCTCTAAGTGATTGTTTAGTGATTAAACCGTTCAGTCTAATTTTTATTCCTTGCTATTAGTTTTTCGTTTCTATTCATTTGCGCTCCTCACTCCACCAAAACCTGATATATGTCTAACATACGAAGAGGAGACATTTGGACAGCTTACAATCCAAAGCGAACTGTCCTAAGAGAAGTCGTTGTGCTCAGCAATGACGAATACAATAAATTTTCCAATCTTTATACCGTTGTTCCTTTAGATGATTTCGGTTCTACTTTTGAACATCCTCATGACGTGCGAGTCAGGGGCAAAAATGTTGCCATCGACTTAATCAGCACGATTCATTCCGACTATCTTCACAAAAAACAATCTTCGGTTTCTGCTAGTGATTTGCGGAATATTAGTGAAGCAGTGATTAAGCATTTGAGTTTGCACGCTTAACGTTGGAAATTATCGGTTGTTGGTGAGCGTATGTGGCTATTCTTCTAAGATTATAATTTGAACCTGCTTGGATCGGTAAGCCATTAGGATTGCCAAGCCTACTTGTTACTGGCTGCTAGGCAATACTTGGGGCTTACCGATCAGTAGACGTTTACAACCTTAGCATGGTAGCTGCGTGAGCGTGTGAGCATTTTGAGATCAGTCACACCTCTACCTGACCAGTGAAGACAAATTGGGCTGGTCCGCACAACCAAATATTGGCAAAACCAGCAGCTTTTCTTTCCAATTTCACCTTCAAATCTCCTCCCTTGGTTTGAACCCGAACTTCATTGGTAGGATGGGCTAAAGTATAGGCAATTGCTGCTGCTGTGACCCCTGTGCCGCAGGATAGCGTTTCATTTTCTACGCCACGCTCGTAAGTCGCCACTACTAATTGATGGTCTGCTTTTACTTGCACAAAGTTCACATTAGTACCATTGGGTGCAAAAGCCTCTGAGTAGCGAATTGGTCGTCCTTCTTTGACCACTTCTACACTGGCAACTTCCTCCACAAAGCGCACATAATGCGGCGAACCCGTATCTAAAAAGTAGTGCTGCGGATGATGCTCAATATGTTCGACACTCGCCATTTTGAGGGACACCCAATTGTCATCTATCGTCGCTTCGTGTTCCCCATCAATAGCTAAAAATCTGCATCGCTGCTCGATAATACTTAAAGTCTGCGCAAAAGCAACGATACAGCGTCCTCCATTGCCACACATGCTGCTCTCTCGTCCGTCGGCGTTGAAATAAATCATTTGAAAATCGTAATCAGGATGATTTTGTAGCAACATCAATCCATCCGCTCCGATACCAAAATGACGTTGACAAAGTCGTTGAATGATCGCTTGATCTTTGCGCGTGAGGTACTTTTTTTCGCGCTGATCTATCAAAATAAAATCATTGCCCGTACCGTGATATTTGTGAAAGTTAATTTGCATGTGACCGCTCTTTTAATAATTAGGTGCGTACGAAGTTTTGAGTAATTTTTGAAATAAATCCGAGAAAGCTCCTGAGATCGCGCAAAAGTATGCTCAAAGGGGTTTATGGACGGAAACACAAATTTTTCCTGAAAAATTTGTGTTTCCATCCGAAGAGAATTGTTGAGCATACTTGTTGCACAATTTTCTGACATTGACTTAGGCTATTTTCAAGAAAAATGAGACTTCGCACACCTCTACCTATACTCAATAATGAACAATTCATACAAATTCCTTACTCCTCCTATGGCTATCGTTAAAAACTAGGCTTCGTTTACTCATTGAATCGTTAATCTAATTTATTGCACAGATTCCCTTGGTTTTACTTTTTTGGTCAATGATTATTAATTAGACAAATAAACATATAAATATCATAAACAGAGAAAATTTCTAGCGATTGCCTTATTACTCCTTCCGCTTCATCACCAAGAGTTCCTTTACCACCATCTGCAAAGTATTAGGTGTGCGCTCCTCCAAGACGACCATTCTGTTGCCGAGCAAGCTTTCCGTTGTGGCTTTGTTGTAGTGACGAATGGTGTAAAGCTCTAATCCTTCGTCGATGATGACGTTGAAATCTTTTTCGATGTCTTGCACAAATTGGTGGATTCTGCCTTTCGCATTATTGACGCAGATCGCAAAACTGATCGCTGTATTTTGCATCATATTCAATTGCAGTCTAAATCTTGCAATTTTACTGAATAGCACACTCATATGGTGTTCCGCTACAAAAGAGAAGTCTTTGGTAGAGATATAAAGGATCGCTTGATTTTTTTCGATGGCTACCATTGGTGGGTATTTGTCCGCTACCTCACTGGAAATCAATGTGCCTTCTCCTTCGGGTTCGATGAAAGATTTGACATAGAGTGGAATACTTTTGTTTTGCAGTGGTTTTATAGTTTTGGGATGGATCACTTTTGCCCCGTAATAGGTCATTTCGATTGCCTCGCGATAGGACAAACGATCTAGCTTACTCACATCTTCAAATAGTCGTGGATCGGCGGTCAAGACACCAGGCACATCCTTCCAAATGCTCATATCTTTGGCATCCAAACAAAAAGAAAAGATCGCCGCCGTGTAATCCGAGCCTTCCCGACCAAGCGTCGTGGTGAAGTTTTCGGAAGTCGTACCGATGAAACCCTGAGTGATAACAAATTGATCTTTAGTCACTTGCGGCAAGGCATGTGTCTTAGCTCTCTCTAGGGTTTCTTCCCATTGCACCCCAGCAGAACGGTGCAAATTATCGGTCAGGATGACATCTCTAGCATCTAACCAGTAGGTGTTAATTCCAACGTGATTCAGATAAGCAGCAACAATCTTAGAAGAAACCAATTCGCCCACCGATACAATCTGGTCATACATATAATCGTAGTCGTCATGTGGCTCTTCTTCCAGCACCCACTCGATTTCCACAAAGGTATCGTTCAGGCTGATAAGAGTTTCTTCGGCATCTGCACCAAATAAGGTTTGCACTTGCTGAAAATGCTGCAGTTTCAATGCTTCTAATAATTCAACGGCTTTGCCATTTTGTTTAACGTGTGCATCAACAATCTGCTCCAAAGCATTGGTGGTCTTTCCCATGGCAGATACTACGATCAGCAACCTTTGCCCTTGGTGTTTTTCCAGTATGTCAGCAACGTTCTGTACATTTTCGCTATCTCGGAGGGATGCGCCACCAAATTTGAACACTCGGATATCAGAATTCATTTATTTCGCTTAATTTTTCGATAAATACTCATCACTCGCCTTTAGCCTTTTGCTATTAGCTGTTGGCTTGTATCATAAGTGTTTACCAGTCAGTACGATAAATTTACTTATACCCGCACTTTTTCACTAAGTAAATATAATCACTGTAGGCTAAACGCTATCGGCTAATAACCAAATGCCAACTGCTAAAGTCGAACTAAAGCTCATCGGATGTAGCCAACATTTCCTTTTTAAAGTGGCGCGAATATCGCTAAATTCCAAAAAATAAGGCTTACGTGCTTTGTTTTTTAGCGAGTATTTGACATGTTTAGACGAAGCGCAAAAATAGTTGACACATCAGTTCTCAAATTGCTAATTTCTATTTAGGACTGTACGAAGTCTTATTTTTTTAGCATTCTACTTATACTGCGTTTAGGATAAAAAAGTGCATTTTTATTTTGAGCACTTTGTAGAATTGTTGAAATGAAAAAATGTCGAATTGATTGTTCCTAGCCTACCATTAGCAGAGCCTGCTAATGTTACAGCACGTCACTATCAATTCGACAATTGAACAATTTTACAATTCGACCATATGCACAAATTTATCCCGTTTGCAGTATAGAAACAGCCTGAGTAAACACAAAATAATTGAGCATACTTGTTGCGCGATCTCAGGAACTTTACTGAGG
>JBCDKV010000448.1:0-4885 GCA_038746215.1 Bacteroidota bacterium
GACGTTTTGCTTGTATTCCGATCAAGAAATTCGCTTTATCATGCAAAAGTCGCAACTGCATTACAGCGTCTTGAAACGCATGGCAGTGCAAGATTTTAAGTCGGAGCAAATTGATCCTAAACATTGCTTACTCGAACCTTCCTTTTATTCCGAAACCTATGGCATACAAGGTCGTTTGGATGTTTTTTATCGAGATAAAGAGCAATCTGCTATCGTGGAATTGAAGAGTGGTAAAGCTTATCGCCCGAATCAATATGGCATTTCGCACGCCCACTTTACCCAGACGCTGCTTTATGATTTAATGATACAATCGGTCTTTGGGAAAACACTCGATCCCAAAAACTACATTCTTTATTCGGGACTGCAACAAAAATCGCTGCGCTTCGCACCTCGTATCAAAGCGCAACAATACGAAGCCTTGCAAGTACGCAACCAATTAGTAGCTATTGATTGGGAATTGGCGCAACTATCCAGCACTTTCAACAAATCAACTCGTAGAGAACAATCTCTGGAATTGGGCAATATCTTTTTGAAAGTCAATAGCAATCGCTATGCACACGTCAAGGGCTTTTTAGGACAGGATATTGCGAACTTTCAAAAGGTCTATGAAAGCATAAGTCGCTTGGAGCAAAAGTACTTCAACGCTTTTTCCAGCTTTATCGCAAGAGAACACCAATTGGCAAAGATTGGTATAGAAGGTGTGGATAATGTGAACGGTCTAGCATCGTTGTGGCTGAAAGATCGACAACTGAAACAAGATCAGTTTGAGTTGTTGAGTCATTTGGAACTCACTGATAATCAATCCAATGCAGAACAGCCTTTGTTGCGGTTTAAGCGTAGTGATCAAACTCACCCACTCGCCAATTTCAGGAAGGGTGATATTGCGATATTGTATCCGCTACAAGCAACCATAAGTGAGCAGATTCCCGTGCTATCCAATCAGATATTTAAAGGAAATATCATCGAAATCAATCCCGAAGCAGTTGTGCTGCAACTGCGCAGTCGTCAATTCAATAGTGAGATATTCCAGCAATTCCGCTTCTGGAATATAGAGCATGATATGATGGATAGCTCCTTCATTGGTATGTATCGCGGCTTGTACCAATTCATGCAGCACACCAAAAGCAAACGTCAATTACTACTCACGGCTCGTGCGCCCAAGAAGAGTACCCCGCTGAAACTCGCTGCCAATCCAGAACTGACTTTAGAACAGCAACAAATCCTAGAACAAGCACTATCTGCCGAAGAATACTTCCTCCTTTGGGGACCACCTGGCACGGGCAAAACGAGTATGATGCTCAAACATTTGGTCAAACATTTGATGGCGCATAGTCAAGAAAACATACTCCTGCTTGCCTATACCAATCGCGCCGTAGATGAAATTTGCGACGCCATCGAACGCATCGGGGAAGACATCAAATCCAACTATTTGCGCATCGGTTCATTACAAGCCACACATCCTCGTTTCAAGGCACAGTTGCTACACACCAAAATTGCGCAAGTCAAGAGTCGAAAGGATATTAAAGCCATTTTAGCTTCCCATCGCATTTTTGTGAGTACAGTGAGTTCGATGACCAGCCGACCAGAATTGATGAAGCTCAAAACCTTTCATCGGGTCATCATCGACGAAGCTTCGCAAGTACTCGAACCGCTTTTGGTGGGTTTATTGCCTCACTTTAAACGCTTTATGCTCATCGGCGATCATCGTCAATTACCCGCCGTAGTTGTACAAAATCCAGAAGAAAGCAAGATTGAAGACGAAGAAATGAATCGTTTGGGCTTGCAAAATCTACGCAATTCGCTCTTTGAGCGCCTCTATCATCGAGCGCGAAAAATGGGTTGGAAATGGGCATACGCACAGCTGAGCCATCAGGGACGTATGCACGAAGACATTATGGCTTTCCCCAATCTGCATTTCTATCAGAACACCCTTAAAATTTTACCTCGACAAATTGCGCACAGTCAAACCCAACAGCAAGTTATTTCTTTTTACCTGAACGGCGAGCGTACGCTACTACAAGAAGTGCTTTGCCAAAATCGAACGCTCTTCATTCCAACCACCAGTGATCGCAGCAGCCTCACCCGAAAGACCAATATACACGAAGCCAAAGCCATCAAGCAATTACTAGAAGATTTTTCTGCCCTCTACCAAGCGCAACAGCGACCACTACACGCTAATTCCATCGGTATCATCACACCCTATCGTGCTCAAATTGCTCAAATTCGGGAAGTGCTGAAAGACAGCATCTTAGATGTGGATTTGATTACAATTGATACCGTCGAACGCTATCAGGGCGGCGCGAGGGACATCATTTTGGTTTCGCTCTGCACCAATTCCCTCAGTCAATTGGATGCGCTAGTTTCGCTCTCTGATGATGGGGTAGACCGAAAGCTTAATGTGGCTTTGACCCGTGCGAAAGAACACCTGATTGTGTTGGGCAACGAAGAATTGTTGCAGCAAGATCAGACTTATAAAGCTTTGATGGCTGCTTATGGACGTTGGGTATTTGAGGAATAGGAGGATAAATGAACAAGTAAAAAATAACCTAAGAAAAACGAGACTTCGTACATCTCTAACTTTCCACAGGAAGTGCAATGGAAAAAGTAGTCCCTTGCCCAACTTCGCTTGCTACGTGAATCGTGCCGTTGTGCTGCTGAATGATGTTGTAACTAATTGAAAGCCCTAGTCCAGTACCTGCTCCGACTTCTTTGGTGGTGTAGAAAGGCTCGAATATTTTTTGGAGGGTATCCCTTGGAATGCCGCTACCATTGTCGCGGATACGAATGAAGACTTGATCTTGGTCTTGCAGCGTTGTGATCTTTATCCTTCCCTCTCCCGTGCTATCTACGGCTTGAATTGCATTGGCGATAATATTGGTAAACACCTGATTAATCGCCCCGATATTGCAGGCAAGCATAGGAATTCGATTCCATTCTTTTTCGACCTTTATTTGTTTGTCTCGAAGCTGATGTCCTAAAATCGTGAGTACGCTATCCAGTGCTTGGTGAATATCTGCCAGTTCAAATTTTTCGGGGGCATTGCGCGAAAAGTTCCGCAAACTACCGATGATGTCTTTCGTTCTGATGATGCCACGTTCCATCCCTTCAATAATCTCATTCATCTCCTGACTCAAAAAGCTGACTTCCACAGTTTTTGCAATCGCGCTCAGTTCCTCTACATTTGTTTCGGCTAGTTGATCTTTTTCCAGTGCCTTCGCTTTATCGAATAGTGGTTTTAGGTCTTTGAAATCCAGCTTTAGCGCAGCAATATTAGCAGCAATGAAATTGATTGGATTGTTAATTTCGTGTGCAATACCAGCAGTGAGTCGCCCTAAAGAAATCATTTTTTCGGATTGCACCAGTTGGGTTTGGGTGGCTTTTAGTTCTTCGTAGAGGTTTTGGGTTTCTATATTTTTTTCTGCTAGGCGTTCGATCATTCTTTTGCGTGCGCGATTGATGTAAAAGACCGCAGCTCCAAGTGTCAGGAAGATGATTAGCGCAAAAAGTAAGGCATTTCGTTCTTGCACCCGTCGTTCGTTGATTTGATTAAGGTACGCAATTTTTTGTTCGCTTTCCTGTATTTTATACTTAATCTCCATTTCCGCCAGTCGTTCTTCTGCGTTTTTAACTCGCACACTATCCATGAGTTCTTTGCCCAATTGATGATAGGACAGCGAGGCTTTGTAATCACCCAATTGTTCGTAGGCTGCGGAAAGTGCCAGACTGACTGCACCGCCTGTTTCCGCTTCTAGGTCTTCTGTTCGCGCAAATTGAATGGCTTTTGAGTAGGTAGCGACCGCTGCTGCGTATTGTTCGCGTTTTTGGTAAAGATCACCCAGTTGTTTGAGTTGCTCGACATATGGAATGGGTCTTCTACTCGCACCGACTTCTTGTTCCAAATAAGCAATCCCTTGCTCGTGGTGGTAAAGACTCTTTTCCAAATCATTAGCTTGCTCTGCAACCAAAGCCAAACTAGCGTGAAGCAAATGATCTGGTTTTTCTGTGTGTGCGAGGGCTTCTTCTAAGTAAATCTTAGCATTGGAGAGGTCGTTCAATAGGCGATAGGTTTCTCCCACCATTCTGGCAGATTTCGATCTCAAACGGCTAAGTGATGGATATTGTCGCCGGATTTCAAGTGATCGCAAAGCCCCTTGTAGTGCTTTTTCGTATTCTTCGATGCGCCAGTAGAATAGAACAATTTCGTCCAAACTACCCGAAATGGCTTCTGGGTCTTCTGATTCATAAAGGCTCAATATTTCAATGCCTTTCAAGCCGTTTTCTAAGGCTTCGGGATATTCATTCCGCAACATATGGATGTGTCCCAAACGGCTGTAGGCACGTCCCATGCAAATGGAATCTTGAATCTCCGTGCAGGCTTTCAGCATATCTTTATAGCGCTGAAAAGTCGAGATGAACTTAAATTCTCCAGCTTCTATGAATGCCAAACGATGCAAGAGCTTTGCCTTGAGTGCTTTTTGATCTTTTTGTCTAGCATAGTCTAAGGCTTTCAAGAAAATGCCTCGGGCAGAATCGAAAGAAACTGGACGCAGGTTTTGATAGATTGTATTGAGTGAATCTACGGTACGTGTCACTGACTGCTCATTTTGTGCGGTCGCCCAAAGTGTGCAAATGCAAAATATCCAACTTGTTAGTATGTATTTTAGCATAGGAGTAAGAGAACAAACTCAATAAGTTACGAACGTAAACAAATTTATGGAAAAATATTCGGAAATACCTACAAGAAAGATAAGTAGACGGAGGGTTCTAAACAAATCAACAGCATCAACAAATCCTAAGCCTTGAAAAACTTCTGCTGTCTGTGCCGCACAATCAGTAATAAGATACAAATTAAAATGGTGCTAATCGCCATGCCTATTTGTAACCA
>JBCDKV010000449.1:0-4873 GCA_038746215.1 Bacteroidota bacterium
CAGAAGGCTTCCCAAAATTGAAATTTTTACGAAGTAAAAATTTCAATTTTATGATTGTATATGGCTTGTCCAAGAATGTAAATTTATCTCTTGTGTGTTCCTAAATAATTCAAAAGTGGACACAAATAGAAAATGGAGAATTTCGTCTCCAATATTCACAGAAAGCCTTTTTCAAATGCAAAAAGACTTTCTGCCTAGTGGAATAACAAATTTATTTGTGAAAATGTGCTACAACTTTATGGTCAACTTTGGTTTTTATACGTTGAAATAGTGGGATGCATTCATTCGTATTTGCTAATTCACTTGACAAAGTTAACCATTTCGCACACTTTGTAACACATGAAATGAGCGAAAAGATGGTTTCATTCTTTTTATGGATGTTTTAAAGGCAAAATTGGCAGCAGAGCAGCTTTGAACAAATTGCTTTTTTTGGGGTAGACTCATACTGTGGCAATCGCTAAAAGCTAGGCTTTGTTTATTCGTTGAATTGTTGATTTGTTTATTGCACAGATTCCCTTGATTTTACTTTTTCTGGTCAAAGATCACCAATTAAACATATCAATATTATGAACAGAGAAAATTTTCTTGCTATCGCCTCAAGACTCATACGAAACCATCATAGACTATTGAAAAATATACACCTTGGCGGAAAATCTAACAATCATACCGACTTATAATGAACGAGAAAATATTGTAAAGATCATTGAAACAATCTTTGCACTTGACGTTGATTTCGATATTTTAGTAGTGGACGATGGCTCTCCCGACGGAACGGCTGACTTAGTGAAAGGACTACAACAAAAATATCCCAACCAACTCTTTCTGCTCGAACGTTCGGGTAAGCTGGGACTAGGTACCGCATACATAGCGGGTTTTCGATGGGGCTTGGCACGAGACTATCAATACTTTTTTGAAATAGATGCCGATTTTTCTCATAATCCAAAAGATCTCATCCAACTTTATCGAGCTTGCAAGGAAGAGGGTGCGGATTTGTCGGTGGGGTCTCGCTATACTAAGGGCGGCAAAGTGAAGAATTGGCCTTTTGATCGGATTTTCATTTCCTATGGCGCATCGCTGTACGTTCGTATGATTACGTTTATGCCGGTAAAAGATCCAACTGCTGGCTTTGTTTGCTACAGCCGAACGGTATTATCCAGTATTGACTTGGATAAAATTCGTTTTGTGGGCTATGCTTTCCAAATTGAGATGAAGTTTGCGGCCTACCAGCTCGGTTTTAAGATCAAAGAAGTCCCGATTACCTTCACCGATCGAGTCGAAGGCGTTTCCAAAATGTCGGGGAAAATCGTAAACGAGGCGATTAAAGGGGTTTTAACGATACGCTGGAAAAGTTTTTTTGAAAGCTATCGACTAATCGTACAATCCTGAGAATCACCTGACTACCTGCATTCCACCGCTCACAATCCTACTGCCCACTTGAATGCGATAGAAATACTGTCCACTCGGGACGCGATGTTCTGAAGGCGAGAAAGTAACTTGATGTTGCCCTGCCATTTGAGTGGCTTGCGCTAGCGTAGCAACCGTTTGTCCCATCACAGAAAATACTTGAATCTGTACCTTCGCACCTGTTGGAATATCGTATTGAATAATATAGTCCCCACCTGAACTTGGGATAACTCGATGCGTCAGTGTGGGCTTTGGTTTGCCCCAAAAATCTAGATCGGTGGAAATGCTACAATCAAATCCTAGATCGACGCGCTCGTAATCGTAGCCCAGCACTTGATTGACGACTGCTGGATTGATGCATAACCACTTTTCAAGCACAGTTGCGTACAACTGCCTGAAGTCGGTATCAAATTTGATGTTCCCAGTTGGATCTAAATCGCCAAGATCGGGATTTTTCCCTTTGATGGCACTAGCTTCCATGCCTTTCCCAAACAATATGACGGGCGCAGCCGCACCATGATCAGTACCGTTGGAAGCATTTTGTCGAGCACGACGACCAAATTCAGAAAACGTCATGGAAAGCACTTTATCCTCCATACCACCTGCTTCCAAGTCCTGATAAAAAGTGGCTACCGCCTCTCCCAGATAAGTCATCAAACGAGCGTGATTTCCTGATTGATTGGCGTGTGTATCAAAGCCATCCAGCGTCACCATATAGAGCTTGGTGCCTAATTTTCCCTTCACCAATCTGGCAACCGTAGCAAGCGAACGAGCAAGCGGATTGTTCTGCGGATAGTCTACAGAATTTTGTCCCGTATTCGAGGCTTCGGAGATGCTTTCTGCGTAGAAGAAAGTGCTGTTTGCTACCGTACGCATATAGCCCAATTGTTCGCCGTAGATACAGTCTGGTAAATTATTGAGATCGTACAATTGACCATTTTCCGCAATCTCTTCTAATTGCCCAGGGTCGGCTACGCTCACGGCAATATTGGTATTATTCAAGTCGCTGAACACAAATGAATCAAAGCTACCAATCTGAATGGCAGGCGGCACATCTGGCGGATTTTCTAAATAATCGGGATGCAACTGCCCCAAATAACGACCCAGCCAGCCCGAACTGTCGATCACATTCGAATCGCTAGCACTCGCCCAGATATCTGTGGATCGAAAATGGGATAGATTTTGCTCAGGATAACCTACACTATTGACAATGCTCATGCCACCTTCTTCCCACAATGGTACTAAATCGGAAAGCGTATTAGGCATTCCAAACTCGTCGGTCAGACCAATAATATTGCTCTCCGGTATGCGTATACTAGGACGAAAACCAGCGTAGCGATCATAGTCAAAAACGGGAATGATGGTATTGAGTCCGTCGTTGCCACCTTTCAAACGGATGAGCACCAGTATGCGATCTCCTTCCAGCTTACCGAGTGCTTTGGTCAAAGGTGATGCACCTATCGCTTGCACAGGGACTTGCCCTAACAGCATAGAAGTACCTCCAAGCAGCCCAAGGTTTTTCAAGAACCCTCTCCTACTCCAATTTTGATGATCCCTTTGGTGCGCTTTGCCATGTTCCAGTGCGCTTCCATGTCGTTGATTATCATTCATTTTATGCTGTTTTAATTTTTAAAATAACTGAAAAGCAGGTTGCCGCACCAAATAATTAACTAAAAGTGCTACCTGACCAGGCGCAGTATCCCAGTACAAATTCCAAGAGCCATCCTCAAAATAGTTTTCTGGTACTTCACTCTTCAGTACCGTCGTCGCACGATCGTATTCTTCTTCACTAGTGAATCCATTGGGTAGCACGTGATCGGCGACCATGCGCGTGATGAAATAAGGATCGTTAGAGTCGTCGGAAAGGTAGCGCGCCAGTTCCACCAATAAGTTTGGGCTATTCTCGAAAATATATACCACAATACCAGTAGCAGATTGCCAACGGGTAGTCAAGGTATTGCCATCAATCCAATTTCGATCTCCTTGCCAGCCTGCCACATCTACAGGATTGAATAGACGTTGTCCCATCAAGCTCGAAGTATAAAGAATATTGAATATGATGTTGTCGGGTGGCGTCTCCAGTCCCCATTCTGTCACTAAGGAAAGGAAATAATCGAGTGGGCTTTTGATTTGAATACCAATGATTTTGTCGTCAAAGAAATGTTCGCTTTGGAATAGCTGCCGCAGCACAGGTGCAATTTCAAAATCATTTGCCAGAAAAGTCGCTGCCATTTGAGTTACAATTTCTTCGTCGGTGGTCGGACTGACAAAAAAGCGGTACAATTTGCTACAAATGAAATGTGCAATCTCGCTGCTTCGCTCTTCAAATAGAATATTGTGTACATCATCGTAGTTCCAAGTACCACTCCTACCAAAAATCGTTTTCCGTCCTCGGTCGTGCGTAAAAATGAAGAAATTGATGGGGGCGCAAAACTCAGAGATGTCGTTCCAGCCCGTCAAAGCCCGAGCCGTCTCGCTGATGTCTTGCTGCGTGTAGCCATTGTCCCGTCCAAGTGTGAATAATTCGTACAACTCGCGGGCGTAGTTTTCGTTGGGTTCGCGCTGCGTACTCTGAACGCCATTCAGATAGACCAACATGGCAGGCGTTCTTCCCATTTCATGCAGGAAGGTTTTGAAATTACCTAACGCATATTGTTGTAGTAGTTTGTGATATTGGTACTGCCAAGAAGGACACTGGTAGTTGTCGAGTTCTGTGACAAAATGATTGTGCCAAAAGAGGGCGATCTTTTCTCGAAAGCCATTTTTCAGCATATCCTTTGTCCATTGCACCGTCCAAGCAATCGTTTGTTGGATGTATTCTTCGGGTTCTTCGTAGCGTGCAATCGTCCAATCTGCCCATATAGGTGTTTCGGCAAGTGGTAAATTGATTGCACCATCCACAATTAAGTCAACTAAATTTTGGGGAGACATCGCTAGTGCCTCCTCGATCTGATCGGGTGGTAGTCCAAATCCTGTTCTTCGAAACAGGTGCTGAACCCGTCGTTTATTCCAAGGCATAGCGTCGGATGGCATGTAGCTTGCCAGTCCAGTGGTGGTGCAATTTGTATTACTCATAGTTGAATTCAGTGATGGTAGTATAGGCTTTAGACTGTAAGTGGTTGCAATGGTTTAATTTTCGGTGATTAGCTTTTTGGCGGTTGGCAAATAATTTGAGCAAGTCGTCTATTTTAAAGATCATTCAACGAATCATTCCGCATGAGCGTACAATCTGTATCCAAACATTTTCTGTTTTGTATTTTTGAAAGGGAAGGACGATTTTGGTTGTCTTAAGGAGGTTACTTTTATATCTGTATTGATATGTGTATCAGGTAAATCTTTCTACTTGTTTTCTCACTTATTTCAGAAGCCAGTGAGTAGCGTACTAGTAGTCTTGAAGTATAAATGCGAATAAGGGGTAAAATACTTCAGTTTGTGGCAGTGATAGTTTTACTAAACTTTTAAGACTTAG
>JBCDKV010000450.1:0-4858 GCA_038746215.1 Bacteroidota bacterium
CGTTCAGGTCAATATCCGCAAATTGAGCAGCAAGTATGCTCCGTAATTCTCTTCGGACGGAAACACAAATTTCAACTTATTTTTTCGAGAAAAATAAGTTGAAATTTGTGTTTCCGTCCGAAGAGAATTACGGAGCATACTTGTTGCTCAATTTGCGGATATTGACCTGAACTATATCTGAGTCAAGTGTCAAGAAAAATGAGATTTGTACAGTCGTTATTCGCATAAAATATTAAGAAAAACAAGACTTCGTACACGTCTAATCATTCGGCAAAAAAAGTAAAAAATCAAGGGAATCTGTGCAGTGAAAAGATAAACAATTTCAACGAATAAACAAAGTCTAGCTTTAGCGATTGCCTTATTGACTAGTCAAGCTTTTGAACATTAATTTTCCATACACGCCAGCGTAAGTTTTCAAAGGCAAATATTTCCAAACTTGGTGTTTTTGTATGAAAGTTAGCCTTCTTTTAGGAGCAACTTGTGCATTCTGGAAAGCGTCCATGAATTTCTTAAAAGTTACCCTTTTTAGATAAGATAGGTCAAGCTTAGGGTGTTTGGCAGCACGATTCAGCATCTCGATCATAGTCTGTTCGATCTGGTCGAGTTCTATTGCTTTGATAGTAGCTGTGGTCAATACATTGAATAGGCTTTCGTGTCGTTGAGGTACGATGTCCCAATTCAAAATGTGCTTAAAAGCAAGACGGCTGGATGCAACTCGATATTTCTTCTGGTCGCCGCGATGAGTCACCGAAATATTCTGGTCGTGTCGGCGATATTGCACTAGATATTCAGGTAGGTTGTGGAATTGGCAATGTGGCAGTGCTTGCACCCAAAAGTCGTAGTCGTTAGATGCTGGATA
This sequence comes from Bacteroidota bacterium, assembly GCA_038746215.1. Lineage (GTDB taxonomy): Bacteria > Bacteroidota > Bacteroidia > Chitinophagales > Saprospiraceae > JAAUTG01. The sequence continues at coordinate 860 of JBCDKV010000450.1, forward strand.
CTGTTCGTTGTATCGCAAATTCTCCGCTTGAACGATTGCAGTTCTAATTATGGTGCTAGAGTGTACCATCGGGCAGCGGTAAAGGCTGCGCGCCCTCAATTGTGCATCGTTTTGTTCGGGTGTAAATTGATGGTTACTCGTCCCGATGTGTTCTGCCCATGCACCCAAAACCCCAACTTCGGGATGAGATTCTAGAAAGGGAATTTGCTGTTCAAAACGCTTGGGCAAACAGACATCATCGGAATCTAACATAGCGATATATTTGCCTTTTACCTGTTTCAGTCCGTGATTACGCGTCGCAGAAATCCCCATGTTTTTTGGATTTTGCAACAATATAATCCGTTGATCTTTTGCTTGGTAAGCTTTGACTATTTCTACGGTTTGATCGGTCGAACCATCATCAATAATGATCATTTCCCAATCTTTTACCGCTTGGATTTGTACGCTTTCTATGGCTTCACCAATGTATTTTTCTCTGTTGTATGCAGGCGTGAGAATGGAGATCATTGGTTTCATTTTCTATACTTTTTCCCATGTTAATACAGGCGCCAATAAATTAGGTCTCACTTTCAAATAATAGGGACTCTCATTATCCAGATCACTAATTTCAAAAAAAACCGCTACCTCCGAGCGACTTGGCAAAATGATCCATTCTTTTTCGTGCATGCGAGCAGCTACGGCAAGTTTGTATTTGCCTTTGTTGAGTAGTTTTCTGGGTAGTTTAAAGCGCAAACTGTTCTTTCCTTTCTCTATTTTTGGCCACTGATCTGGATGCGTATCGGTAGCAAAACTAGTAAACAACGGATCGCCATTAACTGTGAATAAGCGACATCCAATCAGCAGTCGGCTATCCAAAGATTTCGCCTCGAAACTCAGGTTGACAAATATTTCTTGTGATTGACTGATATATTCACCCAGTTCTTGCCCTGCTCCGTCGCTCAGCCACATTCTGGTAGGATGGAAATAAGGATTCAAATACTGTTTCCCATCATTTTCCCAACTGACTTTGGTATCTTGGTTGAAGCCTAAATAAGTATTCACTAGATTGCGCATGTCATCATCGTAGTGCGTAATTCGACCGTATTCCATGATGACCCCACGGTTGCAAAGCCGTTTGACGGACTCCATATTGTGGCTCACAAAAAGTACCGTCCGACCTTCTCCCTGACTCACTTCTTGCATTTTACCAACCGCCTTTTTTTGAAACTCCGCGTCTCCTACTGCTAATACTTCATCTACGATTAGAATTTCGGGTTCTAAGTGTGCGGCCACCGCAAAACCCAAGCGCACTTTCATACCAGATGAATAGCGTTTGACGGGCGTATCCAAATATTTAGCCACCCCTGCGAAAGCAACGATTTCGTCTAGTTTTCGCTTCACCTCCAGCCTAGTCATACCCAATATCGTGCCATTCAAAAAGATATTTTCGCGCCCTGTCAGCTCTGGGTGAAAACCCGTTCCGACCTCCAAGAGCGAAGCAACTCGCCCTTTCGTTTTGATGCTACCTTCCGTAGGTCCTGTCACCTTAGAAAGGACTTTGAGTAAGGTACTTTTCCCCGCACCATTCTTTCCGATGATGCCAAGTACTTCCCCTGATTTTACCTCAAAGTTCAGATCGCGCAAAGCCCAAACATAGCCTTTACTACCACTACTCGAATCGCGTTTGTTTTCTTGTCCTATTTTTAAATAAGGATCATCTTTTCCCCTCACTTTGTGCCACCAACGGTTTAAATCGTGGGATAGAGTACCCGTTCCAACTTCACCTAGGCGATACATTTTGGACAATTGCTCTACTTGTATAACTGTTTCACTCATTTTTCTGACACCTCTTTTTGTTCTGTACTCATTGGTTCTGCTGACGCTGTGTTATCTGCTACGGTTTCCACGTCATTTGCTTCTGTATCTTCTTGTATTTCGGATATTGCTTCCTCTATGCCTTCTACTGCTACATTTTTTTGTACTTCAGACGTTTCTTCCTCTACGTCATTTGCTGGTATATTTTCTTGTGCTTCGGACGTTTCTTCTACCATTTGATCTGCTTCGGGAGCTAAGACTTCCTCATCTGCTGCTACTGGCTCATCTACCTCTACTGCTTGGAGTTCAAATTCATACTTCTCCATGATGACATTGGCTAGCAGTTTTTTGCAAGTCTGGTGGGTCAGTTTGTGAGCAGCTTTTTCATCCGCCGCTTCAAAAACCATACTGATATGTTTGCCAATCCGTACGTCTTCCACGCCTTCTACATTGATATTTTTCATGTTTTTCATGACCGTCTTACCCTGTGGATCGAGTAGTTCAGCGTGCGGCATAATGTCTATTTCTGCTCTGAATTTCATAGGTCGATTCGTATTTTTTCGTATAATTTTAGAGGCTGGGAAAGTTCGTTTTATGAACGTTTTAAGTTATTGAAGACAGATAACAACACGTAAATAATGATCGTCAATATCAGTCCTAATTCTTGGAGAAACAAAAGTAGCAATAAAGCAACAGCCACAAAAATAAAGCGGACTTCATTCGTCTTCCATCTCAAATGTTTAAATTTTAGACTGAAAAGTGGTAATTCTGCGACCAACAAATAAGAAAGTAAAAGTGTAATTATAATAAGTATGGCAGGCTGAGCAACTAAATGGGCAATACCAAAACGATTGCGTTCAAAGAGCAAAAGCAAGCCGACAATAAAGATCGTGCAAGCTGGCGTAGGTAGCCCAATGAAATAATCAGTTTGACGGGTATCTAAGTTAAATTTTCCGAGGCGAATGGCAGAAAAAATGGGGACTAAAAAGCCCAGTATGCCAAAATCTATATTCTGCGAAAGTAAATAGTATAGTATCACGCCAGGCACTACACCGAAGGAGACCATATCTGCTAAGGAATCCAACTGCTTCCCCAATTCAGAGGACACTTTCAACGCTCGAGCTACCGCACCATCTAAAAAATCGGCTACTAGACCAATAGCAATGCAAAGCACTGCAATTAATGGTCGCTGCTCAAACAAATATTTGATCGCTAAGCAGCCCATCGCTAGATTGGTGAGGGTGATGAGATTTGGTATAAAATGATACATTCCTAAATGATCTACAACATTGTAATACAACTCTAATTGTGAAATAGTCGTGTACGAAGTTTTGAGTAACACTCGGAACAAGTCTTAGTAAAAATCCTTTAAGCATACTTGTTGCGCGATTCTTTGGCATTGACTCAGGCTATTTTTGAGTGAAATGTTAAGAAAGATAGGACTTCGTACACGCCTAATTATGAAAGGGAAATTTTTACTGTGCAAAAATTTCCCTTTTCGAGAAGCTGTAGTCAACTGATACAGCAATACTCCATTCTGATAGGTCTGTGTAATATTAGTCAATACCAGAAAACCAACTCTGGAATTGTTCTCCGAGCAAAAAGACTGGCTTTGTGCTACCATTAATCGCTCCAACGAGTCCGATAATCCATGCAATGAGCAATAAAATAGATCCTATAGCAGCTACGATCCATCCGACGATTGGTATAATACCAATGATGCCTAGTGCAACTGCCACAACAAAAATACCAAGAGATTGGCGTAAGTGAAAAGCACTGAATTCATCTCCTTCTTCGTGTAATGCTAGTAAGGAAATTAAAAATCCTATGAGCGTAATATAAGCTATGATAGCAGCCGTCTGAGAATCATCTTCTGCTCTAGCCTGCCACTTTGCTACTCTCTTTTTGAGTCGTTGTAATTTTCGCTCTTGCTTTAGTGCTTTCCTAGCTTGTTTCTTACTCATTGTATTGATCGCGGATCGGTCGTCAAGCGTCGTTCTTTCTACTGTATTCACAGCATTGGCATCGATTACATGTACGGGTTCGGCACGAAGCGAGCTGTACAAGCCGACCAACAAACTAAGCATAATGAGTGATAATAAACTTTTTTTCATAGTGAAGATTTTGTATTAAAGTCTCGTGTTGCCTACTTTGTAATTAGCTAAAAATTAGCGAACAGCCAACTCAACAGCTAATTGTATGGCA
>JBCDKV010000451.1:0-4849 GCA_038746215.1 Bacteroidota bacterium
GCAGGACATTTTGTGCAGTGGGAAGGGCAGGAAGTGGTGAATGAGGGGATACACTTGTTTGTAAGCCAGCAATAATGTCTCTGGTTGAGTTGGATGTGGTGGGCGAGCAGGCAATTGACTTCAAGCTACTGAATATTCTGTAGTTTCTTGTATGAATCTAGGTAAGAAAGCAAGCACAATATCAGACTTTGGAACACCCGATTTTACAAGCTGGGCAGCGATATCTACATCCGTGAAATTATTATGAAGCCAAACTTTATCTCCAACTATACCTATGTGAAAAATCACATCGCTCAAATATCGCTTATTGAACCACCCTATATCCATCAAGATGAACTGTGTACGCTGCTCATTCATAATCAAGTGCCGCTTCAACTGTGGAGCATTAGAAATTTTAATGGATTCGCGATATTGTAGTTCCTCTTGAATAATATCCTTGTACTTTTCTATTTTATCCATTTGACTATTTTTTCTTGCTCAATATCTATGACCACAAATTTTAGTCCGTATTTCTGTATTCTCCTCAATATAAAAGGAAAATTCTCAATACTTTCATGAACTTCCTCTGGTATAGCAATGAATAGTTCTCTATCAATATTTCCTTCTTCCAGCGCATCTTGATAATCCAAATATTGCCCCAAAGCGGTATGAAAATCATTAAGTACAGAACCTCCTCCAAATGTTTTTATCTCAACGGCTATTTCCTTTTTCCCTTTCTTGGCAGCTATAAATTTTTCCGCACCTAAATCTATCTCGATTCCTTTGCTACCTTCTACTTTCACATTCAAAGGATCGTCTGTCACTTCCCATTCATCTTTTTCTAGTGCATTTCGTACGGCATTATGAATCTTATCTCGTCTCGCCATTCAAGTTTTATTTATTCAAAAACAGGGAATAGAATAGAATAGTTGTATTTGTTGCTAAGCGTTTACTGCTTTCCCCATGTGCATGTGTAACAAATAGTGCTTCACCTCGATGGTCGAAGTTTGCAACTTCGATCCCTGATGGTCGAAGTTTGCAACTTCGATCTAACATACGCTCATCGAATCAAGCCGCTATTTTCTTCTTTACCAACTCCAAATCATAAGGCAACAACAACGCATTCAAAGCAGTAGTAAACTCCTTCCACAACCTCAAAATCTGCTCTGTCTCTACACAAAATGTGCCGCATATCTTAGATGTATTTTCAGCAATTCATCTACTTTAATGATTTGTTCAATTAAACCACTGATCAAAACCGCTCTATCTTCTACTGGATACAACTTTTACTCCATCATAATTCTTATTCCTTAGGTTTAAATGCTGCCTCAAACTCCCTTAATGTCATTACTTTCAATGGTGGAAATTCATTGTTTTTATATGGCTTGAAATGACCGTCATTAGAAACAATACAGAAAGCATCAGCAGCTACGGCGCAATCTACATATTTATTATCATCAGGGTCTTCAGCTATTAAATTCCAATCAATGTAAGGTTCTTTTCGATAAACGAGCGGATAAACAGACAGAAAATTCGTAACATTATCTGCTACTTCTACTCTAGTTTTCTCTTGCAGTACTTCCTCATATTCTAACAAAATACTTGTAGAAATGCACAGGGTAAAAGTACCGTCTATGATAGCATCAAAAATCCAACGATGCGGTGATGACTTGCCAATAGTTGCAATAAATACGTTTGTATCAAGGACGATCTTTACGGCGGTTGTGCTCATAAGTCCAGTTTGTTTGATCTTCTGGTGAAATATTGTTTTCCTCAATAAAAATATCCATCAAAGCCGTTGCTTTTTCTGCAAAATACTTGCCTAGAAGCATTTTTATTTCGAGTAACTGCTCGTCTGGAACATTATTGGCATAAAGTTTCAATAACTCTATTTGAATATTACTGAATGATCTGGTTACTGTCATAGAATTAAATTTGCTATTAATAACAAATGATTCCGCTAATATAGTTCAATTTTGCTAGCGAACAACTCGCTTATCTTTTTGATCATATTTAATGAAATGCCTACAAGATTATTGGCATTCACTGCAAAATAATAAAATTCCCTTTATTTATCCTTCGATGGTCTAAGTTTGCAACTTCGATCTAAAATACGCTCGCCTTAATTAGCTCTTTTGTTCTTTACTAATTCTTGCTTACTTGAAAATATCCTACCCCAAATATAACCAAATCCCTCCAATAAACTCAACATATCCCTAAAATTATCCAAATCCCCGTCCAAAAACAGAACCACGCCGCCAACAAAAAAGCCCCCAAACAAAACACTTTAACTCCAAAGTCCAACCACCCATTTTGTCCATTAAGATTCCTATAAAACAGCATTTCCTAAGCTTTAATCACACTTTTTCTTGCTAAAGTCAACCCCCAAAATTCAGTCGCAAATTTGTTCGCCACTTTTAGCTCACCTTAACTTGCAGCACCTAATTTTTGTAGGTTGAAAAAACAGATCACCTATAAAAATTTTGTAATGAATTGCGATTGTAAAACTAAATTTCAGATTGAAACTTATGAAATACCTACTCACACTATTGCTGCTCACCTCATTCGCTTGGAGTCAGGCGCAAGAGGCTATTGTAAAAGGAACAATCACAGATGTAGAGGGTACGCCACTGATTGGAGCAAACGTCCTGATCAAAGACACTTCTACGGGAACGACTAGCGATTTCGACGGACAGTATGCCCTGAAATTACCAGAAGGAACTTATGTTTTGGTCGTTACGTACACGGGCTACGCGCCTATGGAACAGGAAGTGAACGTCAACGGAACGGCGACGGCAGATTTTACACTGGCATTTGGAAATGCACTGGATGAAGTGGTGGTTTCGGGTTCGAGGCGACCAGAAAAAATTACAGAAAGTCCAGCAACCATCGTTACGGTCTATGCGAGACAAATAGAAGAATATGCGGGCAATCCAGCCGAGCTGATTGCCCGCCAGAAAGGAGTAGATTATTTCCGAGCGGGGGTGGCTGCACCTGCCTTCAATATTCGTGGTTTTAACTCCAACTTTAATGCCAAAAACCTCCAAGTGGTGGACGGTCGCATCTCTACTTTGGTGGCAACGGGATTGCCTTTTGGTCCGCTCAGCACCAACATCAAAGAGGATGTCGAGCAGTTTGAAGTGATACTCGGTCCAAATGCAACGCTGTACGGCCCGAATGCACACAATGGACTTTTGAATACGATTACCAAAGACCCACGGACTTCGCAAGGGACGACCGTGGCGATCAATCCGGGCGTGAGTGGAGACGGCGAAGGCTTTTTCTCAGGTCGGTTGCGTCATGCGCAAAAGTTGAGTGATAAGTTTGCCTTCAAAATTACGGGCGAATACACGCGCGCCAATGAATTTGACTACGTGGATTCCGTTTTCATTGATCGCGTAGGTGCATTTGACGACACAGGCAAGCCCATTCCCGACGGACAAGCAGAAGGCTATCCCGAACTCGAATTGGATCAAGATATTTCTTTCTTACGCACAGAAGCCGCCCTTTACTTCAGCCCAACCAATACATCTGACATCATTTTTAATTGGGGACGCAGCAACAGTACTTATCTGTCGCCCACCAATGTCGGAAGAAACCAGATTATAGATTGGCGCATCAACTATTATCAGTTGCGCTACACCAGTAAACACTTTTTTGCACAGGCTTATTTGACGCAAAGTATCACCGATGATACCTATTCCATTGATGATCGCACCAAACAATACTACCGCTTATTGGATGCAGGTTTTTCAGATGCAGATGCTAGAGGAGAAGCTTCTTTTGCGAGTGGCGCGCTGTTCAAGGACAATTCGCGTCGTTGGAATGCTGAGGCGCAGTACAACAATACCTTTGGCGCTTTGGGTGTCGTCGGTGGGGTGCAATGGCAATACGATCAGGCAAATAGTTTGGGGACGTATTTATTGGATGAAACCGAGGATGACTACATCAATGTCAACCAAATTGGAGCTTATGCACATTTGACCTATGATCTGCCAGGCGGGTGGAGATTGTTAGCGGCGGGGCGTGCAGACAATCACGAGATTTACGACTTCAATTTCGTTCCTAAATTTGGTATCCTAAATATCGGCAATCAAGGTACTTGGCGATTGACTTATGGACAAGGCATCGCTGCCCCTACGATTCTGAATATGTTTGGTGATCTATTTGGGGGCTTAATTCTAGGGAATGCGGAAGGTTTCACGCTGGTGGATGGCTCGATGGTAGAGCGGCAAAGCGTAGAGAAATTGGAAACTTTTGAATTGGGCTATCGTGGTCAGGTTGTGAAGGATAAATTATTTGTAGATGCCAATGCTTACTATAATATTTCTAAGGACTTCCTGAGTCCAGTTACCGTAGTGGGCGTTACCACCGCAAGAGGTGACACCCCTATTGATCAAGTGCAGGCTGGTTTTGCTGGGCTTGGTGGTCTGGTGGCTACTTACATCAACTTTGGAGCAGTAAATACTTATGGTGCAGATTTTGGGATTACCTATTACATCAATCCGCAGTTCAGCGTCAATTTGAATTATTCTTATTTTGATTTTTCTGTGGATGAAGAAAACATGGATAACGATTTCAATAACGATGGTACGGTCAATTTCCTAGATATTTTAGTGAATGCCCCAACGCATAAAGGTGGCATTGGCTTTAATTACAGCGGCAAGAAATTCTTCGCCAATGGCTACGTGCGTATGGTGGATGAATTTAATTATTTTTCTAGCTTCCAAATTGCTTCCGAAACTATTCCTGATTTGACCTATCGCGGCAAACCCATTGTGGAGAATGCTAGAAGTGCCGACACCTTCAACTTTGGTCCGTTGGGTGGTTTTGCGACCGTTGATTTGGGGGTTGGCTATCGTTTCAGCAA
>JBCDKV010000452.1:0-4838 GCA_038746215.1 Bacteroidota bacterium
ATACCTCTTGATCCTTTTAATAGGAATGTACTTTGCTCAAAAGATTGTTGCTTGAACCAAGTTTTCAAGGCTTGTGTATTATCAAAATGAAGGTATTGATGTTGGCACTGCTTGAATTGCTCGCCTACTAGAATTACCCACTCGAAATCAAAGCCTTCAATTTCATCTAAAAGCATTTGGTGTTCTAAGACACTATTCTCACCCAACTCTAGCATATCACCTAGAATAGCAATTTTATTTTCGGCTGGATGACGATTAAGATAATGGAGACTAGCACTCATGCTAGCGGGATTGGCGTTGTAAGCATCTAAAATAAAGGTATGTTCGTCGCGTTGAACGATTTGTGAGCGATTGTTAGTAGGCACATAATTTTCTATCGCAGCCTTTATTTTTAGTGGCGGGACTTTAAAATATTGACCAATCACGATGGCGGTCATAATATTACTAAAATTATAGTCTCCGATGAGTTGGCTGCTCACTTGGATGTACTGACCAAGATCGTCCCGAAAACGCACTTTTACAAACACATCTGCTTCGATCAATTCTATCTGATAGATAAAATGCTGGGCTAGTTCTGCTCTTTTGCTGTAACTTAATTTCTTTCGATAGTCCTGCGTTAGTTCCCACAGATAAGGTTCATCTCGATTGACGAATAGTAAACCGTTATTTTTTTCCAAATACCGATAAAGCTCTGATTTAGCTTGCTTCACGCCTTCTATCGTCCCTCCTACGCCTTCCAGATGTGCTTTCCCGATGTTGGTTATCAATCCGTGCGTAGGAACTGCTATCTCACAAAGTGCCGCGATTTCTCCCAAATGATTCATTCCCATCTCTACAATAGCGACCTTGGTTTCCGCTGGCATACGCAGTAAGGTAAGTGGAACGCCAATGTGGTTGTTGAAATTACCGCTAGTCGCATGGGTGGGATAATGACTACTCAACACGGCTGCCATCAGTTCTTTAGAGGTCGTTTTCCCATTACTACCCGTTACAGCAATGACAGGGATTTGAAATTGCTGACGATGATAAGTAGATAAGGCTTGTAAGGTTTTTAAGCTATCTGCCACTCGTATAAAACGTTCGTTCTCCCCTAAGCTATCATCATCGACAACCGCATAAGCCGCCCCTTTTTCGAGCGCAGCGGCAGCGTATTGATTCCCATCAAAGCGTTCTCCTTTCAGTGCAAAGAACAGACTGTTGGCTTTAATCTTCCGACTATCTGTCGTGATTTCGCTACATTGTAGATAGATTTCGTGCAGTGCTGCGATATTCATGCTCATTTGATTTGCTAGGAAATGAAATATTTCGTGCAAAGATCAAAATAAAAAAAGTCTTTCCAATCACTTAGACTGAAAAGACTTTTTTTGAAATACAAAAGTATCTAGGTGTAGCCCAAAATTGAATAAGAACTAACTGCCAATAGCTACGAAGACTAATATCTACGCTGTGCTTTTTTCTTTCCTTTTACTTTGAATTTGTTTCCACTAGAACCATCATTTCCACCAGGCGCACCCACGCGGGTCATCGCACAACGGAATCCAATGTTTCTATCCCCACGATCTTCTTCTTTAAATCTTCTTGTTCCTGGCTGCAACCAATAAGGACGGTCTGCCCAAGAACCACCTTTGTAGACTCTAGCATTATCACTCACTAAGGTATGACGACCTGTGTCATAGAAAGCGGATGATCTTTCGTCACCATCTAGATAATTGAAAACATCTGCTGTTTTGATATTTTCGCGGTCTGCCAATGTACTCGCATCAATATCCTGATATCGCAATCTACCCAAACTATCCAACTCTGGTTTGCCCTCCTCATCTAAGATACGCTCTTGATAGCGTCCACCACGATAAGGGTTCAAATCATGGTTTTCTGCATCCGAAAGCGTTACACTGGTCATCGGGCGATAAACATCTGCCACCCATTCGTTCACGTTTCCAGCCATATGATACAGCCCAAAATCATTGGGAATGAAAGAGCGTACTTCTGCTGGACCAGCAGCATTATCGTTCAAATTACCTGCCATCCCCATGTAGTCACCATATCCACGCTTGAAGTTGGCAAGCATACGTCCTTGGTATTTGTTTCGTTTTTGGTAGCGAAGCGTGTTGCCATCCCAAGGATAGAGTCTTCGATCAGAAATGCGTTCATCCTGAGCAGAAGCCATATTGCCTTGCAAACCTAGAGCAGCATATTCCCATTCTGCTTCTGTTGGTAGGCGATATTTCGGCAATAAAATACCATCTTCAAATCGGACGTCGCGTTCTCCACCCGTTCGGAAGTCTTTCATGCCTTTTCTTCGATTGACGGCTCCATCTTGGGTCACACCAGCTAAATAAGCCTCAGTACTGAAGTTGGCTTCGTCTGCTTGTTCCAAATTTGGGTTTAAAATACCTCTTTCGATCAAAAGCATTTCATTTACTCGGTCTGTACGCCATTCGCAATATCTGCTAGCCTGTTGCCAAGTAACACCTACCACTGGATAGCTATCAAAAGATGGGTGACGGAAATACGTCTCCATCATTGGCTCATTATAAGCTAATTCTTCTCGCCAAACTACGGTATCTGGCAAGGCGTTTAGGTAAACTTCTGGGTAAGATTCCCCGAAAGTTTTCCTCAACCAATATAAATACTCTCGGTAGTCAATATTCGATACTTCTGTTTCGTCCATGTAGAAAGAAGAAACCGTTACCCTTCTAGGTACATTGTTCCAGTCCATGGTCACATCTTCACCAGTTTGTCCCATAGTGAATGTACCACCCTCTACGGGTACTAAGTTCGGCCCAGTGATTTGACCTTCGTAATCCGTTACTTTTTCAAATCCGCCCCATTTTTGGTCATTGTATGCCCAACCAGTTGTAGAAGAGCGCTCTTTTTTACCACAAGAGCTTACCGTTAAAATGGTAGCAAGAGCGAATACCAACAGCTTTAATAATCTCATTTGTATAATTTTGAATTTCAAGTTTTAGGAAACTTGTAAAAAATAATCTACACACTCTGACTCGCTTCCTTACTTTTAAAAAGCACTTAAAAAATAAGCCGTAGCCCTGCTATGCCTAATTTTTGAAGCCCTTTTTGAAATCAAATTAGCTTCGTCATAGCGAATATCTTATTCCTTACAAATTCCCATAAGCGAAAGGAACGCAAAACTGTGTTGTACTTTGACGAATTTCGGATGGTTTTCAGATTGCTCCCTACACCACCGCAACGTCGTTTTTATTAACGTCAACCAGCAGCTGTATTATTGCTTTTGTGCTATGCTAAATCCTGAACAATAACTTAAATGTGGATAATCTATTGTTGAGCAGTAGCAATTTTTTACTTATAATTTTTAGGCGTGTACGAAGTTTTAAGTAATGCTTGGAATGAATCCGAGAGAGTTCTTGAGATCGCCCAAAAAGTATGCTTAGAGGTTTTTTTATGGATGGTAACACACTAAGTATAGCTATTGCACGAATTTCTTACATTGACTTAGACTAATTTCAAGTGAAATTAGACTTCGCACACACCTGCAATAAAACCAGCAATTTGAATACTAAAGCGTCAATCTAATTTTACGCCTCAGATAAATATGTCTATAATTTGAGAAAAGATCAGGTGAGTGTTGTGGGCAGTTAGACTTTCGATGATCGCCCGCTAGCGAAATATTTTAAGACAGTCGTTGTAACGATTAGATCGCCTGCGACGCTTAAACTCAGCACTGTTCTCGAAGTTGAGAACGACTGAAATCTCACTTGCTCCTCCCGAACCACCAGAAGAAGCAGCTAAACCTGATACTGTAAAGTCGTAGCTATATCCTATTCGGAAAACGTCGTATTCAATGCCGACCAAAAAGATGGCTGCGTCTGGATTTGTCCAAGCGTGGCGATACCAAACCCCTGCGAAAAATGATCCGTAGCCAGCGTAAGCACCCGCATTAACCTGTCCAAAATCTCCTTGGCGAATGAGTGTGACATTCGGTGATATAAACGAGCCGAGCTGTCGTTTATTGCCTTTTTTTAGTATAATTTCTCCGCCTGCTTGCACCGCATAGCGCATGGGTAAACCAGTGACCAAGTTATCGCTGATACCAGTGAAGCTTTCATTAGGCGTGTTGAGATGCTTCGCACCAAAACCAAAATAAAAGTTGCGCCCGTAAGCCAATAGACCTGCTCCGACGGTCGCATAGGTTCGAGTTAAATTACCAGGTGGCACTTCTTCCGAACCACCAACAACACCATCAATTGGGTCAATTTGATCCAAAAATACCAATTCATTCCAATCCAAACTAGATTGCCTCAGTCCAGCTTCCACTCCAAATTTAGCAAAGAAACCATCCGTGACTTGTACGCGATAACCGTAGATAGCTGCTGCTTGGTTGAGTTTATAGATTCCTTCTCCCGCATTGTCCGTCTGCACCATTAAGCCGATGCTACTGTTGAGAGGTTCAAAGAACTGCCCGTAGGTGGCGGCATAGGTTTTGTAAGCATTCACGGGTGCTGCCCAAAGCCATTGACTGCGATAGTTAAAAGCAATTCTGGGCGCAACGGTATTGCCCGCAAAAGCAGGATTCAGTTGCATGGGCGTCACAAAAAACTGACTGAACACGGGGTCTTGTGCCTGTAGTCTAATCGTAATCAGAAAACAGCAGCAAAGTAAGTAGTAAACTGGTTTCATATTTTAAGCTTTTTTGTGAAGCTTTCAAGGGCATCCCATTACTTAGAGCTTGTTTGGAGCAGGATTGAACTAGAAATCAGCAGTTTGTGGTTCTGACAAGGTGAAAAATTAACTGCATATCTGGATACGGGGTTTATTTTTCATGTAGTCAGGTTCATAAAATGTTGGTTTATAGGAAAATA
>JBCDKV010000453.1:0-4829 GCA_038746215.1 Bacteroidota bacterium
ATTAAGGAATTTTCAACATCGGAAAACCTGTCTTTTTTATGCGTATACAAGGCGCACAAATCTCTAAATCTAGTCGCAATATAATGCTTATCGAAAGCACGAACCGTATTCATGTATTCTTCTATCCGCTCAAAACGACCACTCTCCAAAAAATCCGTTTCTTCTCTTTTGAGTAAATAATCATTCCACTGAAAATCCAAATTTCTAACCTCCGCTTTATCTAGTGAAGTCCTAGCAATTTCTAAGGATTTAGCGGCTAATTTATTCAACTGCTTTTCTTCTCGATATATCTCCGCCAATAGGATTCGATTTCTGACTTCATCTTTTTTCAACCGATCGTACAACAAGTATTCTTCTAAAGACTTAAGCAAAAAGTACATCGTCTGCCTAATTTTGGCATCGTCGAAGACCTCTTTTGGAAATATACGCTTGAAGACATACGCTTTTTCAAGCTTTTTGTCTTTATACAGATGATCTCTAGTGAACAAATAATTATACAAATCAACGACATCCTGCCTTTGATTGTGAAAGGGAGAATTCAGCCACTTTTTGCACGCTCTGATTTCTTTTTTGTCAAAAGTCCTAAGCAATTCAATTAATTGACTCTTAACCATACACTTATTTGAATTTAAAATATCAACAAAAAAAAATATAAATTGCTGAATATCAAAATTTTACTAAAAAAATACCCATAATTAAATCAACAAATATCATATAGTGTCTTTCTTTTCGAGAAGAAAATAATTCATTTTTGTATTTGGAGGGGTAGATATACTTTCATTGGTGAGTCGTTTCTACGATGATTGAATGATCTTCCTCTACTTAGTAACGATAAAACAATAACTTAACGATTTGGACTTGATCTTTTAAGCTGTAGAAGTACTTAAAAAATGAGCCGTAGCCCTGCTATACCTACATTTTTGAAGCACTTCTACAACTCAAAATCTCTACCTCCAATTTCGATAATTTATTATTTCATCGCTACTTATTTGAATATATTTTGTATTGCTATTTCAACAAGAAGTTCGATTTTAAACGTTCAATAAATCACGACTTGTATTTATTCACTCTGATTGTTATTTATTCCTGAGCATTCAATCGTCAAAACTAATCGCATGAAATTTATCCAGACACTATTTTTCTTATTTTTATTTACCAGCATCCTATCTGCACAGGGTTGGAAGCGGACTACGGGTGGGAGCAAGGACGATCCTTGTAAGGCAATTGTCCAAATGGAAGATGAAGGCTACATCCTAGTAGGGGATGCTGAATCTTTCGGGGACGATGGAGATCGAGATGTCTACGTCGTACGCTACGACCTCAATGGTAATCAGCAGTGGAGTCAGTTCTACGACGAAGGACTAGTGGAGTTTGCTTACGATGCTGTCGTTTCTCCAAAAGGAGAAGTTTTAATCGTAGGAGACATTGAATTTGACCGCACAGAAGAAAAAGATGCCTACCTAATCAAAATCAACGAATTTGGCGACTTTAAATGGAGTAAGCGATTTGGCGTAGGAGGCGAAGAGACATTCCGTTCTATCATTAATTCCAATGATAATGGCTTTGTGATGGCTGGTTATACGACCAGTTTCGGTAATCGTAGCCAGAATATGTATATCGTCAAAGTAGATGCAAGCGGCGAAGAGGTTTGGAGTAAAAACTACGGTGGTGATGTGGACGAGGAAGCGATGTCGGTAGTAGCGGTGGAAGATGGTTATGTGATGGCAGGATACGTTGAAAATAGTTCGCTAGATAGAGATTTCTACTTAGTGAAAGTGAATGAGGATGGGGGCTTAGTATGGAGTCGAACTTACGGCTCTCGCTTTGAATATGAAGAAGCGTTAGATATTGCAGTTAACGAAGCAGGTGAGTTTTTTATAGGCGGTAATATTGGTTCTACGGTTGGTCCAATACACTTGATAAAAACAGATGCGCAAGGAGTAGAGTTATGGTCAAATACCTACACAACTAACTTCATCGAGACTAAGTTCAGTAGATTAGCATTGATCGAAAACGATGTTATTATCACTGGTTCTGTATCTATTGCTAGTGAAAACAGCGATTTTTATTTATTAAGGGTCAATGAAAGAGGCAATAAGCTATGGGATAATCATTTTGGGGATGAGGAACGAGTGGATATTAGTCAAGACGTTATCAAAACAATGGACGGTGGTATAGCTATTGTAGGCGGAAGTTCTTTGTTTTTTGATATTCTGGGAAATGATTTTTTACCATTGGATGATTTCGTTTTAATCAAAACAGACGCCCTAGGCAACATCAACTCTAATAGAATAGAAGGACGCATATTTTACGATGTAGACGAAGACGGTGAGTTTTCGCAAGGTGATGTACCGCTGGAAGACTGGCCTATCAAATTTGTGAGTAGCGATGAAACAACGGAAGATTTCTTTGCAGTCTCAGATAGAGAAGGCAATTATAATGTCACGGTGGGTACAGGTCGCTATGTATCTAGTGTACTGAACCAAAACGAGAACTACTGGACACTAAGTAGAAACAACGTTCCCAGCTTTTTCTCTACTACCTACGACACTATTCGATCCCTAGACTTTCCTGTGACTGCCGATTTGCTCTGCCCATATGTAGAAGTAGGGGTTTCTGCGCCTTCTCTAAGTATCTGTAATGAAGTCAATTACACCGTTTCCTATTGTAACATTGGTACCGCCGAAAGTGGTGATTTTTCCATAGACGTCGAATTTGACGAAGCCATTCAAGTAACAAATGCGGAATTACCCTTTACGATCCAATCAGATGGCACTTATCGTTTCGATTTAACGAGTTTGGGCGTAGGTGTTTGTGGTGATTTTATTGTGAATGCTTCGCTAGCGTGTGAGGGTTTTGTAACGGGACAAGCGCATACTGTGAAAGCAAGCGTTGGGGAAAGTTTAGTTTGTGTAGAACCCGATCCAGATTGGGATATGTCCAGTTTGGAAGTGAGTGGCGACTGCAACGAAAGTGAAGAAACTGTCAACTTTACGGTAACAAACCGTGGAAGCGGCAATATGGAAAGGGTGAGTAGAATTACAATCAGTCAAGAAGACATTGTTGTTTTCTCTGCACCTGTTCAGTTAGATATTGATCGTCAAGAAATTATACAGCAAGAAGCAAAAGGAAAAACGACCCGCATCATCGTCGAACAATCCGAAGGACATCCAGGGCGCAGTTTCCCAACCGTAGCCGTAGAGGGCTGTGGAGAAGGCGAAGGTAATGCCGAAATTAGAACGGGTTTCGTGACGATGTTCCCAGAGGATGATGCCGATCCATTTGTGTCGATAGATGTGCAAGAGAATTTAGAGGATGCCAGTGGCACGATCTTACGTGCTTATCCCAAAGGCTATCGGGAAGAAAATTTCATCGAAACGGGACGAGACTTGGTCTACCACATTCAGTTCCAAAACCTAGGAACAGATGAATTGCGCCACGTTGTCATTCGAGATACTTTGCCCGCTGAATTGGATATTGCCACGGTACAAATTGAAGCTAGCAGTCACGAATACGATTTTGAAATCTACGAAAATCGCATCTTGCGCTTCACTTTCGATAAATTGAGTTTGCCTAGCATCAACGAAAACGAAGCCGCTTCTAAAGGTTTCATTAAGTTCCGCGTACAGCAAATGCCCAACCTAACCAAAGGTACGGTCATCAACAACCAAGCCTTAATTTCCACCAATTTCAAAAAGCCTTTGCTCACCAACCCAACTAAGCATACGATTGGTGGTGCGCTGCTAGACTTCGTGGAAATAAGTGAATTTGTGTCAACGGAAGAAACCAGCATAGCGGGATTGACGGTAGCAGTCAGCCCAAATCCATTCATCGAATCTGCTCTTTTCCAGATCGAAGGCTGGAACAGCAAAGCGGCTCATTTGCAGCTATTCGACGCCACTGGAAAACTGTTACAAACGCAGTCTTTCCAAGCCGATCAATTGCTTTTCCAAAGAGCCGAACTTAGCAGTGGTCTGTACTACTATCGGGTAGAATTGGATGGGCAACTATTGAACGGTGGGAAGCTAATCATTCAATAGTTTTGGTGGCTTAGAATTCTTTTAGGAGTTCCGAGCTTCTGAGCAAAAGAAATAAGGCAAGCGTCAAATGTTCGAGTGACATTTGACGCTTGTTAATTTTGGTGCTATCTTGTCGTTCCTCAGTACTTTCACAAATGAACAAAACAAAAAAAGACTATTTCTTCGTCGCCCTCCAATTGCTGCTGTTCCTATGCTTTGTCTTCGCCTCTGACCTTTACCAATTCCCATTTCCCAAAATCCTACAAATCCTCGGCTTGATTTTTAGCGTACTGGGTTTACTAATCATTTTACTCGCCATTTTCCAATTATCCGACGCCCTCACGCCCTTTCCAAGTCCTAAGTCGGGCGCATCACTCAAAACCAATGGCTTATACCAATTCGTGCGGCATCCCATCTACACGGGTATTCTCATTTTTTGCTTCGCGTGGACTTGCCATACGGGAGCTTTATCACAATTACTTGTAAGTGTTTCGCTGTATGTGTTATTTTTGTACAAATCGCGCTACGAAGAAGAACGTTTGGTGCAAGTATATGGCGAAGCTTACGTAATCTATCAGAAGCGAGTAGGGCGGTTTTTTCCAAAGATTGGATGAGGTTATAAAGATAGGGATGTAAGAATACCAATCTGTTTAATTTTCAATAAACCCCTCGGACAGAAATGATGTTGTTTTTGATGATTTTTTCCAAAAATGATACAAAACAAAATAATTTATGTCCGAGGGGTTTATTGAAAATTAAAAAGATTTGTATTCGTAAATACCTATGGTTATAAACGAATACAAAAATTGG
>JBCDKV010000454.1:0-4812 GCA_038746215.1 Bacteroidota bacterium
ATCAAAAACAGTCCATACTACAAAGGCTCTCAAAAATCTTGATTCTGCCGCTTGCTGTGGTGTTGGATTATTTTTCAACAAATCAGAAGTAAAGAATACAACCTGTAGTAATTGGCTGAAAGTATTTGCCAAGAACTGGTGGTCGGCATCCCAAGTGTGGTTGTGTAGCACACGCCATACACCATTATCGTCCCAGTCCGGTCCACGGGTTGGCCCTAAGCACTCATCACTGGTGTGCTCTTGGGAAGCCCAAACCAATGCTTGATCTTGGTAAGGTGTACGCATGGCATCATAGGCTGCTACTAATTGCGCAGCAGGGTCTGGAGTTGCTGCTTCTGACAAGTCTTCTCTCAACTCTTCCTCTAAATCAGTACAGGAAGCAAAAGCAAAGACTGCTAGCAGCACTATTAGTAAGTTTTTCATATTATATTAAATATTTTTCAATTAAATAAAAGTTCTTTCAGTAGAACGTTTTGGAGGTCTAAGCTTATGACTAATTTTAGTAAAAATAATGCAATAATAGTAATACTATTATATCATTTGGTCAGATGCTTTATTTGATGTATAACATTCTGAATTTCAATATTTAACTCATCAATTAGTCTGGCGTCAAATCAAGCTTGCTAGACCTGATAATCCAGCAAGCCTGAAAAACAAAATCCATATACCTAGAAAGAAGTATTTACACCAAGTAAAATTGTTCTGGCAGATGGATATGGGATATATTCAATACCAGAAGAAGGTACACCGTTACGCAAGTTAACAGTGTTAATCTCTGGATCAAATCCGCTGTAGTTGGTGAAGATTAACAAGTTCTGTCCCGTTAGTGACAAAGTCAAGTTCTTCAATTGTCCTACATCACCGAAATTGTAAGAAAGTGTTGTGTTCGCTAATTTGAAGAAATCACCATCTTCCAAATATCTAGTGGAAGAAGCAATTGGGTTAGCAATACTTTCTTGTACGTCTCCACCGATCAGTGCAGCATCTATGTTTCTGCTACCTAAGTTACCGATTGGAATAACACTCATTGCAGTATTGTTAAACAACTGGTGTCCGAAAGCACCATTCCAATTCATCGCAAAATTGAATCCTCCCGAAGCCAAGTTTAGTGTAACACCTGCTATGATATCCGCATTTGGATCTGCTTCTAACAAGACTGGACTGCCTTCGTTGGTGAACTGGCTAGTACCGTCCGCACCGAGTCCTGTGTACTCTCTAAGGAAATAAGTATTCAATGGATTTTCGTTGATGTGCTTCTGAACGAAAGCTCCACTAGAACCTTGTCCGAATAGGTTACCCGTTAAGATATCTGGACCGAAGTAATCTCTAAATTCATTCTGTAGGAAAGCTACATTACCGCCAATATTCAAGCTGAAGTTACTGTTCTCTACTAAGAATACATTCAAGGCTACCTCTACACCAGTATTCACTAGCTCTCCTTCAATGTTTCTCCAAGCTCTCACTGGAGGACCTGGCTCTTGAATGAATGGGTCTAGCAGTAGGTCAGTCGTAGTTCTATTATAGTATTCCACTGTACCAGATACTTTGTAATCTAGGAAAGCAAAATCTACCCCTACATTCAAAGTAGCAGATTGCTCCCAACGTAGGTCTGGGTTACCTGCATTCTCCACGTTTTGTCCACCGTTTGCTCTCAAACCAACTCGATCAATGGAAGAACCAGCAGGAAACTCTTGGTTTCCAGTAAGCCCCCAACCTGCTCTCACGCGAAGATCATTGAAGAACCCGCCTTTGATTGCGTCTAAACCAGTCAGATTATAGGCTGCTGCAAAAGATGGGAAAATACCATATTTATTGTTGTCTCCGAATTTACTAGAACCATCTGCTCTTACTGTACCAGTGACTGTAAAGTTATCTCCAATACCAACGATTGCTCGCGCAAAGTAAGACTGCAATTCTACTAAAGGATCAGCAAAAGAGAATACGTTTCTTGCTCCGTTAAAAGAGTTAGATAAGCTATTACCGAAGTCAAAACCATCCTCTACTTTATCAAAACCTCTTGCAGAAAGACCGCTCCCGCTGAAATCAAACTTCTGATACTCGTAACCTGCAAGCAAGTTCAAATCAATCGCGCTACCAACATTAGGCGTAAAGCTCAGCGTATGCGTGTGCAATGTGGTAATCAAGCGGTTATTAAATCTTCCTGCTAGACCAAATCTTTGATCGCCTGCCGCTACTTCAAATGGATTAATGCCTTCTATATTGACATTCTGACCAATTCGACCTCTAGTACTACCAACACCATAGTTAACTGCTAAACGATAGCGGTATTGCAAGTTACTAGTGATGTTCCAATACGGAGAGATACTACCTAGTATGGTAGTTGTACTCGCCTGCTCATCGTATTCTGCCAAAAACTGGAGTGGATTGATGGTTGTATTTCCGACTAAAGGATTGTTTAAAGAAGTCGTAAATTCTCCGTCTGTTGTCAATGGAACAGTTGGATTCCATTGTAGTGCCTGTCCAACTAAGTTACCTGTAAAACCAGCATCCGTTGTGATAGGAGCAATATCTTCGTCCGTCTGAGAAGAAATGACAAAGAAATCTACGCCTATCTTGTCATCAAGCAATTTATACTGTGCATTCAAAGTAGCGTTATATCTAGTTAAACCACTCTCTTTCACGATACCTTGTACATCTTGGTAGCCAACAGAAAAACGCACTCTAGCGTCCTCAGAACCAGTACCGATAGATAAGTTGTAGTTCTGAGCGGTTCCGTTTCTCAATATTTCATCAAAAGCATCTACGGAAGCACCGCCGTCACCTGAAAGTCCATATTGGTCAAGCGCACTTCTGTACTCGTCTCCTGTCAATACGTCGTACTTTTTCAAGATAGAACTTGTACCTACACTTGCGTTCAAGTTCACATCCAATTTGCCAGGTAATGCCTTTTTGGTCGTAATCAAAATGACACCATTAGCAGCTCTTGCACCGTAAATAGCAGCAGAGGAAGCATCCTTTAGTACCTCAATCGAAGCAATATCCGCAGGATTCAAGAAGTTCAGTGGATTTGAATTTTCGATGTTTCCAAAATCACCGAAACCAGCTTTAGCAGTACGTCCATCTAGAGGCACACCATCTACAACATACAATGGATCTGCACCCGAACGAATAGAGTTGTTACCACGCACTTTGATGGTAGCCTGACCACCTGGCTGGCCACTGTTGTTCACGATATTTACCCCAGCTACACGTCCTTGTAGCAATTGGTCTGGAGAAATCACGACTCCTTTGTTGAAGTCTTCCTCTTTCAGCGACGCAACCGAACCAGTGATGTCTCTCTTCTTCACTGTACCATACCCAATCACCACCACTTCGTCCAAAGCCGTACCTTCATCCAAAGTAATATCGAAAGTCGTACCCGTAGCGACGTCGATTTCTTTATCTGCATACCCTGTATACGTAATACGAAGCGTGTTGGCATCAGCAGGTAACTCTATGGAGTATTTACCATCGAAGTCAGTGATTGTACCTGTACTAGTACCTACGATTAAGATATTTGCGCCAATCAATGGGTCTCCTGTCTCCCCATCCGTGACCGTCCCTGAAATAGTGCGTTGTGCGTACGAAAAGCTTACCATCGTAAGCAGTAGTAGCAACACCATTCCGCACTTTGACGAAAAGTCAAAATTAAGTTTCATACACTACATAAATTTTAATTAGGAAATTTAATTCTATCCGACTCTGACCCAAGTACGCTACACCAGTTAGAGGTGGATAGTATATGGTTCAAAGCCCACTTTTAAATTAATGATTTAAAGTTTTGTATAAAAAATTAGCAGCTCAATTACCCAATAGGGTTATCAATCTACTTACCGTTTATCTGCTTTTGTTTTGTCTTATTCAATTTTCGCGTATGACTAAACTGTCTAGTTTTTGTCTATCCCACGTAAATATTATTGTAAAGGGTGGTGCAAGTCTGTGAATGAGGTAAAGATACTTGATTTAGACTTGCTTCATAGTCAGAAATCTTTATTTGATTCTTTAAAATGCAAATATATCTACTTTTTGTTTGTTAACACGCAAAAAAATAAAATTCTTTTCTGATTTCAAAATCTATTCATCGTTTTAGCTCGTTTTGAAATCTCCGCAAACGTTTGCACAAACGTTTGTTGTGTAAAACTTTTGTTATATTCGCATTCTAGCTATTTACCCGTAGCTTGTTAGCGGATTTACTTGTATGAAAAGAGTTACCATAAAGGATATAGCACGATTGCTAAAGATTGCACCGTCTACGGTTTCGAGATCGCTGGCGGATCATCCAGATATTAGTAGCAGTACTAAAGAGCGTGTCAAGAAGTTGGCGGAAGAACTAGGGTATCGTCCCAATCATATTGCTGCTAATTTTAGGAAGCAAAATAGTGGATTGATTGCTTTGATTCTACCAGAAATCAGCATGTTTTTTTTTCCGCAAGTCATCAAAGCGGTGGAGGCAAGCATCAAAAGCAAGGGGTATAGCTTGATTGTTTTACACTCTCAAAATTCATTAGCACTAGAAAAAGAAAACCTAGAACTTTGCATGCAATTTTCGGTGGATGGCATCTTGCTTTCGCTTTCCAAAGAAACGACCGACTTAGATCACGTACTTGCCATCACGAATCTGAATTTACCCATCGTATTGTTCGACCGCATTCTACCAAATGAGACTTTTTCAACTTTGACCATAGATGATCGTAAGGTAGCTTACCAAGCTGTGGAACTACTTATTCAGAAAGGGCATCGTAAGATTTGTGGTATGTTCGGTTTCCGAAATCTCTATATTTCCAAGGAGCGGCATCAAGGTTTTTTGGATGC
>JBCDKV010000455.1:0-4810 GCA_038746215.1 Bacteroidota bacterium
AATGATACTCTGACCACTCGGACAAGTTAAAATAATTTCTAAATCCCTCAAATAGGAGTGCTCAACGTTGACACAAACCCCAATCAAATCCTCTACATCTTGTAAAGTTTGTCCTGGTGAAAATTCCGTGAAATTAACACTCGAAACATAGGGCGGTGCGGTCTCACCATCAGGTAGTGCCAAAGAATCAGCTCGAACTTGTCTTGCAGAAAAAGAACCCTCATTGGGGCGGACAGAAACAACACTATTGGGATCATCATTATTAACAGATGCGCTCAGGGTAATTGTGTCACCAGAGCAGCCAGAGGAAATGAGGTTACTCGCAGTAAAGGTAGGTTTGGTTGAAATACGCACACGCTGGTTGATGAAAGTGGAATTAGTACAACCCAATTGATCCCTTACGGTCAGTTGAATACGATAGCCACCCGATTCGGCATAGGAGTGACTGATGGTTGGACCATACTGTATGCTACCATCTCCCATATTCCAGATATATTCGGAAGAATCGCGGTGGTTGTAAAACAGTCCTTCTTGCGGGAAAATACCTTCTCCCGTCAGCACGATTTCTTGACCAGGACAAGCATCTATCCAACCCGTATCGACGGGACTGACCAAAGGGTTGGCATTCACCAAAGTTGTTTCTATCTTTTGGCAAGCAGGAATACAAGCGATTTCCGCTACCCATCCTGCTAGCGTAACTTCATCGGAATTGAAGGAAATTGTGATACAGCCCGTCGTATTTTCTGCCGAAGCTTGCACCACCACGGGAAAAGCAGGCGTAACAATAATAGACGCACTGATTAGATCACTTCCGAAGTCTTCTGCACAAGTCAGCAGCGGCGCATCGGTATCTGCGCCATCAAAAAAGCAGAGTTGATGCCTCCTGAGAATGTTGATTTCTTTGAATAGCAGCCGAATGTGTGACCCACCACTGCCGCCCGTGGAGTCGGAGCAAATGGTCATCACTTGGTTCTCATTAGCCCTAAATTCATTGGCAGCACCACCACTATCGGTGAAAAAGCCGTCACAGGCAAATAAGGTATCTACGCTACCCATTGGAAACTCCTCTTGTGCTTGTAGAGCAGTGAACCCAAAGCAAAGTAGCAAGATGGGCAAATATTTACGGAATAACTGTTGTTGATAGAAAATTCCCATTGTTTGTACGTTTGTGTAATTTCTTATCTTAGGCAGGAAAAAGCATTGGAAAATAAAATGGTACTCATACGTCACTTACGAGTCTACGAGCGACTAGTCTCAGACCATTTGTGATTTGCTATCAAATTACTGATGCTTTCTACCCAGATGCTCATTTAATTTTTGATTAAAGGTCTGAGCAGCGTGGTAGACAAACACCAAATCTGTCCCTGCTATTCTGTAAGAAGACTCCCCATCAAAGTTCCTTTTCAAGGCTTGGGTTTGTTCCAGTTTTAGAACATTGATCTGCTCTAGATCATCAATGCGGATGAGTGGGTAATTGTTGCGATCTACTTTATCATCTTTGGTGATGTAAAAAGCGTGATCGAGGTAGAAGTTCCAGCGTTCTATCAGAAAGGGATTTTCTTTTTGCAATCGCTCCAAATAAGCCTGTTCAAAGACTTCTGATAGTCGTGGGTCAATGGTTGGAATGGCGTTTGTTTCTTTTTGAGCGAAGAAAAATAGTGGCAATAGTACCAAAAGTAGTACAGTAAAATATCTCATACTCATTAAATCGGTTTAGGACTTTTGAAACAAATATACTAGATTGCAGAAAAATTCCGAAACAATTTTGCGTCGCTATTTCGTCAGGTATTATATGGTCCTGATTATCAGTGTTTATGATGTTTGGACGTAAGTACTCAAAACGTCTATCTTTCTGTCAGAATCAGGATTTACAGGATGAGAGGATTCACGGGATTTTCCCAAACAAGACGCGTAGCATCTCATTTGGAAGGCTACGTGCTTAGTAGTCCTGAAAATCCTGATTCTGATAGATTGAGTTTTTACCTTTGAACTAAAAGCTACGCTATATCGGCATTGTCCACCTAACATATTACATTAAAATATATACAAAAGTCCATACCATAACGATTGGGGTTTTGCTTTATTATCTGTGGTTGTTCTATTCTTCGTGGCAGTGCGTACAAAAGACACTCATTTTAGCTTTGTACGCCAAAGCAGTACCTAAAAACGAACTTTTGATTCCTTGTAAACGTTTGCTAATTTGGTCTTCAAGCACCTAAGTATTTGTTGTAAAGTAAAAATAGCATGCCAAACAAAGCAATAGAAATAGTTAATCGGAAAGCAGGGCACCTCTATTTTTTTAATGAAGAAATCGAAGTGGGGATCGTGCTACAAGGAACAGAGATCAAGTCCATTCGGGCGGGACACGTCAATTTAAGGGACGCTTACTGCTATTTCAAAAAGGGAGAACTGTATATCCAAAGTCTGTACATCAAAGAATACGATCACGGTAATATATTTAACCACGAACCACGTCGATTGCGAAAGTTGCTGCTGAAAAAGAGAGAACTCAAAAAGCTAGAAAAGAAGGTAAAAGAAAAGGGCGTCACTATTGTCCCTTACCGCCTGTATGTGAACGAGCGTGGATTTGCGAAGCTCGAAGTGGTCGTAGCAACGGGTAAAAAATCAGCGGACAAGCGCAATACAATCAAGGATAAAGATATGAAACGCGATATGGAAAGAAGCTTGAAGAATGTTCGGTTTTAGTGGATTGTTTAAGTTGTTGATATTGTTTATTTGTTTACTGTCAAGTTCTTTCAACGCTTATTTAAGGCTAAAGTATCAACTACTTTTGTGATTTAGATAAACATGTCAAAATTTGCGCAGAATATCAAATACAAACTAAAAAACCTCCAACTCCTCTATCAGAGCGTGCCGTTCGGGATATTCGCTGCGTAAGTTCTCGACGAAAGAGCTAACAAATTGTCTTGCTCCAATCGTTTTCAAGTGCTGTAGTTTCGTGCGAATCCGAATAGCGGGTTTTCTTCCGACGTGATGCTTTACGTAGCTGCTCAATAAATCTTCGTAGAGTTCATATACCGCCGATTTTCTATGCTGCAACAACAACTGATCGAAAGTTTGCAAAATATCTAAGGATTGTAGCTTTTCAATATACGTAAGTAAGTCATCAAATTTTTCCTCTTCTGCAAAAATGCCAGCAATCAAGTCGCGTTGCGCCAAAGAAAAGGAAGTCCGCTGCAATTTATCAAGCACTTTGTTCACTTCTTTGTCCCAATCGCCTGCGAAATATGTTTTCAACAATTCAAAATATTTCATTTCATAACTACTGTATAGCCGAGCGGTTGCGTAGCTCACCACTTTCGCCGCTTCGCCTTCTTGCTGTGCAATTTGTAAGAGTATATCTTCCAGTGCCGCTTTGGTTTTCCCTGCGTTTGGATTATCCAGCCCTTTTTCACCCAAATATTTAGCTTGGGCATAATCTTTGCGACTCATGGCTTGGCGAATCACAAAAAGCAATAAGTTCGGATGATTAAGATGTGCTTTCACCAACTGATCGGACTCCTCCCAACGCTCCAATTGCTCCAGCAGTGTGAATCTGCTGATCAGTAGACGAGTGTAATTTTCGTCGGAGTACTGCATTTGGAGCGAAAATTCTTGCAGCAAATCCAGTAAAGCTTCCTGATGATTGAGCTTTGCTGCCAGCACACGCTGCAAACGATAAAAATGAGGTATGATCTCGTTGATGCGGTACGTAATTTTGGTGTATTCGGTGATGCTATACTGCCACAATTCTTCGATTAGGCTGGGTGGAATCGGCAAATCAATCAACTGCTGGAGGGTTTGAAATCCTTTTTTGATGTAGTCTACTATTTCCTTAGCATCGCTTAGCTTTCGTAAAATAGGGGTCAGTTTTTCAATGAAACTTTGAGCAATAAAGACCGCCGACCGATAGTGTTGTTGTGCAATAGCAAGTGACAATTGTTGCGCTAGTTCATTCGTAATTTTGAGCAATTTTTGTTTTCCGCGATGACTGATGTTTCGGTCTTTCTTCCGCGCCTGCTTGATCGCGTCGTCTAGTATTTGAAGATACTTATTTTTATCGTCCGAAATCTCCACCTGCCCCACAAATCTAGCTTTCAACGCGAGTGCAAAATTACGATCTTTGCTTGCGTATTCCTGCACGAACCGCTTGAGGGCAGCCTCACTAATTTCACTGAGTATCTTTTTGGTTGTCAGTCGATTAGAAGGCTTATTGGACTTTTTTATGGGCTTCTCTTTTTTGAGTTGGTCGAGTTTTCTACGCAATTGTAGCACACTCGCTACAATGTGTTCACACATGCCATTAGCAGCATAATTTTCACACTCACAAGTAGCCGCTTCCAACTTTGTGGGACTGATTTTCAATTCTACTTCAAAGGCATTCACTTTTGCAATCCACAGCTTCTTTTCTACCATTTGCAGGTTCAAAACAGCATTTCGCTCAAAGAGCTGTTCGCCTAGCACTAAGTCGTTTTCTCCGACGTTTTGTTCTATATGACGAAGCAAAAAATTCATATATGAGTATCTAAAATGTGAATAATGCTCAGTGAAAAACAGTGGTTTAGTACTTGAAAAAAATGTAAACGATAAAGGTAAGGATTAATTTAGATAAGCTTGAATATGGCTTTCTGAACCCCTTCCTTTTTGCAGAATTGGCAGTAGTGAATCGCTTTGGTTTCGTAAAATGAAATTGTTAAAAAACCCTAAAAATCAGAAAATTATATGCCGAAAAGGAGCATTTATTGTCTTATGTTCGTTTAGTTAAGTGTGAGAACACATCCAAAATAAAATTACATTTATTGTCATGAAA
>JBCDKV010000456.1:0-4809 GCA_038746215.1 Bacteroidota bacterium
GGATTGAACTAGAAATCAGCAGTTTGTGGTTCTGACAAGGTGAACAATTAACTGCATATCTGGATACGGGGTTTATTTTTCATGCAGTCAGGTTCATAAAATGTTGGTTTATAGGAAAATAGTGCTCCAAACATGCTCTTAACGTAATGGTGGATTTTCATAGAGATCAATCAAAGGAATTGAGTATGATGCGATAGTATGAAATTATGAGGGCTGACTTTTTGGAAGAACTAGAAGCAGTTCTAAATGATTTCAAGATAAATGTTTAGGTAAAGACCGTTTCCTATCAAGTCACATCCTTATAATACAAGCAATATGCAGGGAAAGCTTCCTACTTTAGTAAAAAAGACTGTCAATAGTTTTGATCCTGCTGCTCGCGTCATCTTATTTGGGTCAAGGGCTAGGGGCGATTCTAGCAATGATTCTGATTGGGATTTTTTGATATTAACTCCTAAAAAACTAAATACCAAATATAAAGATCAGCTCAGGCAAAGTTTATATTGGGTTGAGCTATCAGAAGACGAAGTGATCAGTTCAATAATAGAAAATGCAGAAATATGGAAGAAGTATATTCATTCCAATTTTTATCAAAATGTCAGTAAGGAGGGAGTAGAAATTTTACTAGCAAATAGTACTGAATGAGTTATTCCAAAGAAGAGTTATCGAGATACCGTACAGAAAGGGCAAAAGAATCCTTAGAGGAAGCTAAGATATTAGCTATTTCCAAACACTGGAATACAACTGCTAGTCGCCTTTATTATGCCTGTTTTTACATTGCTTCTGCTTACTTAGTATTGAATAGTTTTGAAGCCAGTACACACGCTGGAGTAAAGAAGATATTTAACAAAGAACTGATAAGTACGAAACGTATCGGAGCATCTAAGGGCTTGTTATATAACAAGTTGTTTAATCTTAGGCAAGAGGCAGATTATAGAGATTTTGCCGATGTAAGCCAAGAAGAGATAGAGCCAATGATCACAGAAGTAGAGATATTAATTTATGAAGTTATTAAACTCATCGAAACCAAAGAAGAATAAAAGTAAGAATCAATGTCAGTAACAGCACAAGATAAGCATACAAACACAAAAGACTGGTTTAGCACCCTATTCAAAGTCTACGAATCGGGTCTAAACGGACATGGTAATCATCCAATCGCGCATTTTCGTAGAGCTGGTTTCGAGCAATTTGAAGGAGCAGACTTCCCAACTACTCGTGATGAAGATTGGAAATATACCAGCGTCAAACGAATTGTTCAGCAAAAATACCAAGAGGCGAGTGCGCCAGCACTAAGTGAAGAAAGCATCGCTGATTTCACTTTTCCTGAATTAGATGCAGTACGCCTAGTATTCGTGAATGGTATCTGGAACAAGGAGCTATCTAATGTCGGCACACTACCTGCTGAACTGCACATCCAAAGCGTGGACGAGGCACTGGAAAGCGAAGAAAATAGTGCTTGGGTAGCTGAACAAATTGCACAGAAAGGTGGCACAGATAAGAATGCTTTCTTGCCGATGAACAGGGCTTTTTCTGATAATGGAATCTTTATCAAAATTGAAAAGAATACCACTTTTGAGCGTCCTATTCATTTGCTGCATCTGAGTGTTCCCAACGGGGAAGCGCATATGAGTCATCCGCAGTTGTTTGTTTGGGCGCAAAGAAGTAGCAACTTAACATTTATAGAAAGTTTTCAAAGCACTAGCGAAACGGGTAACTATTTCAATAATGCTGCACACTGGATAGATGTAGCGGACAACGCACAAGTAAGCTACTATCGGCTACAATTTGAAAGCAAAGAAGCCTTCCACATCAACAATACCATCGTTCGGCAAGGGAGAGATAGTGTATTCAGTACTTACGCCGTGGACTTGGGGGGACGCATGGTGAGGAACAACTTAAGTACTGAATTACTGGCTTCTGGTACGGAAACCAATATGTACTGTGCTTACTTAGGCGATGATCGTCAGCATATTGATAATCAGACCTTCATGGATCACGCGATGCCACATTGTGTGAGTAATGAGCTGTATAAAGGCATCCTAACAGATCGGGCTAGAGGAGTTTTCAACGGTAAAGTATTGGTGCGCCAAGACGCCCAAAAAACGAATGCCTTTCAGCAAAATAGTAGTTTGGTACTTTCCAAAACAGCCGTGATGGACGCCAAACCACAGCTAGAAATTTATGCCGACGATGTGCGTTGTAGCCACGGTGCAACGATTGGGCAATTAGATGAGGGTTCCATATTTTATTTGCGCAGTCGCGGTATTCCAGAAGCAAAGGCTAAAAATTTGTTGCAACGTGCTTTCGTAGGTGAAGTGATCGAAGCGATGAAGCTAGAAGCAATACAGGAAAGGGTATTGGCAAAGATAGAGGCGAAGTTGGGCTAGAATAAATTTGCTTATGAGACTTAGGTTACTTTTTACGCTCTTAGGATTAGTATTTGCACTAATGCTAATCGCACAAGATGAGCGTCTTGAACCCTTGAACGTTGAGATTGATGTTCAAAATTTGAATCTTCAAATCAGCGAAGTATTCTTTGACGAAGAACAGCAGCAATTTTGGGTAGAAATTTCCAAAAGTGGGAAAACCCAGCCGTATCCTTTAGCTTCTGTTTCCGAGCAAGATTGGCAGCGTATGATGGCACTTACAAATGCTGATGCCACTGCACGTTTCGCAGCTTATGAGATACCAGAAGACTGCTGTCCAACAGATGCGCCGATTCCGACTGTAGTTGGCATTTTGTACGAGGGGTTTCTACACATTAAGGCAAGTAGTTTCAACGCCTTAATGCGAATAGCCGAAAATGCTATTGTACCAGCAGGTACAAAGCCACCAATCGTCCTTCGGCAACGAGTACAATATGACATTTACGGTGGAGTTTATGGAACTGAAATTCAAGTAGAAAGACCAAAATCTTTACCCGAAGAGGCTGTAGATGCCAGTTTAGATATCGTCAGCATAACGCCTGCTATGGAACTGAGCGCAGTAAGGGGTATGCAGCCTGTTTTCTTAGCTACAAAAGCACCGAGTAGCATAATTCCTAGTATTGCGAAACAGTTTGATAATTTAGAGTGCATTGAATGTGCTGCTACAATAGCAGAAGCTCTGAAGAAGGAAGGAATTTCAGGTGAAATTATTCAGTATCATACTACCTTAAACGGTAAAAAAGTGGCAACTCCTATTCACAGTGATTTCGCAGAAGACGGAATATCCAATACAGGATTGCATCAGGGGGTATTAGTTGATGGGAAAGTTTATGACAATATTCATATAGAGGGCATTGATCTGAAAAAATGGATAAATGATAAGCATCATTTGGGGGATAGTTATATTATAGAGACCATAAGAAAATTCTAACGATGGAAAGTATTGAAAGCATAATTAAGACGATGAACGCAAGACCAGGAATGTTTTTTCCTAATTATTCTATCTTTTGCATCAAATCTTTCTTAGATGGATATTTGTTCGCAACTAAAAATGAAAGTGATCTAGCTTCAATGTACCAATTCCAAGTCTTTATAACCAAAAGATTTGAACAGATTTCAACATTGTCATGGGATAAGATAATAAGATTATACTGCTCTAGCGACTATCAAGCTTTCCATCGCTTCTTCGAACTTTTTGAACAGTTTTTAGAGCAGCAGTCGCAGGAAGAAGTCATTGACACAGCGGAAAAGACTTACACGCAGGAAACGCTCTGATTATATTCATAAAACTGCACACGATTAGACCACTGGACATTTTAGATTACAGAAGGAAAGTGGATTACATAGCTGCAATAGCTGCTTTTCTTGGTGCTTCTAAGTGTACTTAGTGTTTTAAATTTGTATTTTTTCCAATAGTGTATCATACGATAAAGAAGCTGAGCATATTTGTTGAGCAATCTCAGAATCTTTGCTGAGGATCATCTCAATCATTGCTCAAACTTCGTACACGCTTAATAATTAGTTGAGCGTTTTTTTCCTCTGAAACTTCAAAAAGTAAATAAATCACCTCTAAACTTACAACACATGTCTAAAATTGTCAAAGCAGTAGGTGAAATTGATCGAGACCTGAGCAAAGCAGAGCTTGAGCAACTCGCTATCGAAGATGCTGCTCATATTACGGACAATGAAGAATATGATCTACTAAAAATCTACATCGAATTTAAACGCTACGATACTTATTTACAGACTTTAATTGATACCATCAAAAATGCGACTATCCAGCAAGCAACGCAGCAAGAAATTGAAAAATTCAGCTTCGGCAATGCAAAACTGAGCGTTTCGGCGAGAAGAAAGTACGACTATTCTAACGATCCGCTTTGGAACAGGATGCAAGAAGAACTGGACGAAATTAAACAGTACAAAAGAGAACGCGAACGATTTTTGAAAAAGATCAAGGGTGCATTTGCAGACATCGTAAATGAAAATACGGGCGAAATAGAGCGAGTTTTTGCGCCTGAAATTAGTTACTCAAAAAGTTTGACCGTAAGGTTATAGAAGAAAAAATATGAAAGCAGATACATTGCAAGCAATTGATATACAGAAAATTAGAAAACAATTCCCACTCCTAGAGCGTGAAATGAATGGTAAGCCCATTGTCTTTTTAGATAATGCCGCTTCCAGTCAGAAACCCGATGTGGTTGTGGATGCGCTGGAGCATTATTACGAGCATCAACACGCCAATGTCCATCGTGGGGTCTATGGTTTGAGTCAAGAGGCAACCGATGCTTTTGAAGCGGGTAGGGAAAAAGTACGTCGTTTCCTAAACGCAGATTCGACGGACGAAATCATCTTTACCAGTGGTACGACGGATAGCATTAATTTGGTA
>JBCDKV010000457.1:0-4797 GCA_038746215.1 Bacteroidota bacterium
AAATACTATTGACCGAATCGCCACCTTCTACCCATTCAAATCCTGCTGGCTCGAATTGCTTTTCGTAGAGTGCAGGCGTGTCTTTGTAGTAGGCATTCAAATCCTTCAACCAAGCCTGAATTTGCCGATGATATTCCTGATCCAATAAGCTCCAATCCAATCCATTTCCGTGACTCCATTCACTAGTCTGCCCAAACTCTGCCCCCATAAAGAGCAAATTAGTACCTGGGTGAGTATACATATAGCCATAAAGCAGTCGTAAATTAGCAGCTCGTTGCCACTCATCGCCAGGCATCTTATAAATCAGCGGCTTTTTGCCATAGACTACTTCATCGTG
Source organism: Bacteroidota bacterium (assembly GCA_038746215.1). Taxonomy (GTDB): domain Bacteria; phylum Bacteroidota; class Bacteroidia; order Chitinophagales; family Saprospiraceae; genus JAAUTG01. The sequence continues at coordinate 338 of JBCDKV010000457.1, forward strand.
CGAGAGTGGTAGCATGAAATTTTCTGAAAAAGCATAAATTAGACTAAAAGTAATCTCGTTGTGGTGGTATTTACGATAGAGGGTATCTCTTTTAAAATATTCCAGCGTATCGTGCATCCATCCCATCATCCACTTCTGTCCAAATCCTAGCCCGCCCGTATAAACGGGACGAGAAACCCCCGACCAAGCCGTAGATTCTTCCGCAATCGTCACCACATCTGGATACTCTTTGTAAACTGCTTGGTTGAAGTCTTTCAACAAAGAAATAGCTTCAATATTTTCGCGTCCACCGTATTCATTTGGAATCCATTCGCCTTCTTTTCTCGAATAATCCAAGTAGAGCATAGAAGCAACCGCATCCACCCGCAATCCATCTACGTGGTACTTATCCAGCCAATACAAAGCATTGGAAACCAAGAAGCTACGTACTTCATTTCTACCATAATTAAAAATAGCACTCTTCCAGTCGGGATGAAAACCTTTTCTAGGATCGGCATGCTCGTAGAGGTGTGTCCCATCGAATTGCGCCAATGCAAAAGCATCATTTGGAAAATGCGAAGGCACCCAATCCAAGATGACCGCAATGCCTGCCTGATGGAATTTATCAACCAAATAAGCAAATTCTTCGGGCGTTCCGTATCGACTACTGGGCGCAAAATAACCCGTCACCTGATAGCCCCAAGAAGGATAATATGGATGCTCCATAACGGGCATAAATTCAACGTGTGTAAAGCCCATATCGGCGACGTATTGCACCAATTCATCCCCCAATTCTTTATAAGATAGCGAATCTACGCCACCCGCTTTCTTTTTCCAAGACCCCAAATGCACTTCGTAAACCGAATACGGCTGCATGCTATCTGCTTTGCCTTTTCGCACTTCCATCCAATCTGCATCCTGCCACTCATAGTCCAAATCCCAAACGATAGAAGCCGTATTGGGCGGAATTTCCCAAAATCGAGCGTAAGGATCACCTTTTGCGATGTGATAGCCACTTTTGGTTTGTATATTATATTTGTACAATGCTCCTTTTCCTACGTTCGGGATAAAACCTTCCCAAATGCCTGAACTATCCCAGCGGGCGGAAAGTGGATGCGCCGTTTTGTCCCAGCCATTGAAGTTGCCGATGACGGAAACGCTTTGAGCATTGGGTGCCCAAACGGAAAATTGCGTACCTTGCTGACCGTCTATTTCAATCGGATGACTCCCCATTTTTTCGTACATGCGGAAGTGTTTACCCGAACCGAATAATTGGGTATCAAAGTCTGTTAGTAAGCTATGGTTGATAATTTCGTTCATTTGATGTGTTTGATTGCACCTCCCACGAGAGGTAAAGTTTGGCTTTGATTTTATTAATTTATTTTTAGTCGTGTACGAAGTCCTATTCTTCTTAACGGTTTACTTGAAACCAGTCTGAGTCAATGCCAGAAAATCGCGCAACAAGTATGCTTGGTAAGTCTCTTCGGACGGAAACACAAATTGTTCCCGAAAAATTTGTGTTTCCGTCCATAAAAAATCTTCAAGCATACTTGTTGCGCGATCTCAGGAGCTTTCTCAGACTTTTTCCGAGTGTTGCTCAAAACTTCGTATACGCCTAATTTGTTTTTATTCGCATTCTATACTATTGGACATTAGAGTGAAACAAACCACTAAGGACATTGGGATAGTTTACTAAAAATAGTTTGAACGCAAAACATTTGTTCCAAGTTAAAGCACAAAATTAGGCATTCCTGTTCATTCTCATTTTAAAAATCTTCATATTTTGGAAAAAACTTACGTGGAAAGGGTATACGAAGTCACTCGTTTGATTCCCTACGGACGAGTTTCTAGTTACGGTGCAATTGCAGATTATTTATCCCTAGGTTCGGCACGTATGGTTGGCTGGGCGTTGAATAAAAGCTTTAGTGCTCAAACTGCCGTACCAGCACATCGAGTGGTCAATCGAAAAGGCGAACTCAGTGGCAGTGGACATTTTCCTACACCGACGATGATGCAGGAATTATTAGAGCAAGAAGGTGTGGTAATTGAAAATCATCGAGTCGTCAATTTTAAGGAACTGCACTGGAAACCTGCGGAGGTTTTGGAAGAAGAATGAGGAAAAGGCTAGCGGTCAGAAGTTAGACTTGTAAACTAGTAATTCTCGCCATCAACAATTTACAATTGGTCGTGTATGAAGTCTCACTTTTCTTAACAATTTACTTAGAAACAGCCTGAGTCAATGCAAGAAAATCGCGCAACAAGTATGCTCAGTAAGCCTCTTCGGACGGAAACACAAGTTCTCAATTATTTTTAGGCATACTTGTTGCGCGATCTGAAGTGCTTTACTAGGATTTATCTCAGGCGTTATTCAAAACTTTTTACAGAACTAATTTACAACTCTGGAAGAAAAGTAAAAAAGACTGGAGGTCAGCACCCAATCTCCAAAAACAAAATCAGTGCTTTAGAGTTACTCCTTCATGCAGCAAGATCAGCAACAGTTATTGGAACAAGAATACGAACGCTTCATTGAGTTTGGACAACTGCTCGACCGCCAAACGCGCAAATACTTGGTGCAGTACCTCCAACAAAAAGTGGCAGGCGATCCAGTGCAGACGCTGCAAAGTTTGGAGGATCTGAAAGATGACTATTTTCAGTATTTCAAGAAAGCCTTGGATGATCTTTTTGGCATTAATGGTTTATTGGAGATCATTCAAAATAATCCAACCAACGCCAAGCAGATTGTACTGGATACGCTCTATTGGATGCGCAAATCTTACGACAAAGCCCGCGTGAAAAATCCTTACGAAGAGGAGACCACCCGACTAGGGTCTTGGTCAGTGACGCCGCTTCGTATCTTTCCAAAGCGTTGGACGCACCTGATTAATTATTTGCAAATCACTTACGATCAAGAAGCCCTGCCCATAGATTTTTATAGAGATCGTTTCCAACAACTGATTGGTAGTAAAGCATTTGAAGAGATTGAAGCCGATAAGCAAAAAGAACTAGATCTGATTTTTACCGATCTGTTGGCACAGTGGGATGCTTTGCTGAACGCCAAAATTTTGCAGTATCAATTGAGAAAATTAGAAGAAGAGCGAGAGAATTTTGTGCAATTGGTAGAGGCAAAAGTGCAAGAGTATCAGCAGTTGATGCAACTGGTATCGCCCTTTGCGGAGTATTTGGGGAACTACTGGGATATGTCACGTGATTTGTGGCAAAGTACGTCTTTCGATGTCGTGCGGCAATACGATGATTTGCTAAAAAATGAAAAATCTATTCAGGAGTTGGCAGATTTGCTGGGCAAGATGCGAGAAGCAGAAATTGAAATGGAAGAGGAGACTTTTGAGCGCACCATTATCCGACAGCAATGGGTGGTGGATGAAGAGGCGAAATCCGAGATAGTAGGGGTGCAAGAAAGCGACCAATTGAGTCATATCATCAGTTCGGAAGTAGCATTGCTTTCTGACCCAGATACAGAAACGCTCTTCTTAAAAAAATATGCCGATAAAAACTTACTGACTTTTCGCTACGAAGATCGGAAACTTGTGAAGAGCGAGGACTATCTGACCGAGATTCACCAAAAAGTGAAGCAGAAAGAAAAAGGTCCGTTCATCATTTGTGTGGACACCAGCGAATCCATGATGGGACGCCCAGAACAAATTGCGAAGGTGCTGTGCTTGGGGATACTGAAAATGGCAGCCAAAGATAATCGGCGAGCTTATCTCATCAATTTTTCCATTGGTATAGAAACCTTGGACTTATTTGACATCTCCAATAATTTGGATAGTATCGCTAAGTTTTTGAACATGTCTTTCTACGGTGGCACAGATATTTCCCTACCCCTCTACGAAGCCCTCCGACAATTGCAAAACCATGATTATGAAGATGCGGACGTATTGGTCATCTCAGATTTTATCATGTACAAAATAGACGAGGACGTATTGCAGCAAGTACGGTTTCAACAGCAGAATAAGAATACCCAATTCCACAGTCTTACCCTTTCCAAAGAACCTAATCCTTATGTCTTGGAATATTTCGATACCAATTGGGTGTACGACCCAAAAGAAAAAGGTATCATCAAATCCTTAACGGCAGGTTTGAAGACCATTGCTGCGCGCTATTGAGTCCGTTTACTTAGGGCTTGCAAAAGAATAAATGATACAAATTGAGGTGGAGATTTTTGTTTTCAGACAAGGCGTCAAAGTGGGAGTTTATCGGGATAAGTGACTATTTTGGCAACGCAGTATGAAAGCAAAAAGACCGCATCAAGTGTAGCGTTTATTTTTTTGCAAGCCCTTACCACTTCCGAACAGCAAAAAATAAACATGAAACTTCCCATTGCTACCTTTATCAATGTTGCTACCATAACGGTGGGTAGCTTTTTGGGCTTGTGGCTGCAGCAACTGCTCACGGACGATATGCAGCAAATCATTTTTCAAGCTATCGGTTTGGGAACTATCGTCATTGGTATCCAAATGGCA
>JBCDKV010000458.1:0-4773 GCA_038746215.1 Bacteroidota bacterium
CCAAAACACGCCCTGCGATTCGGTATCATTCAATGGAATACCGTTGATGGTCACGTTGATACGAGTAGGATCGCTGCCTCGAATGCGGATACCCGTGTAGCCTATGCCCGTTCCTGCATCCGAAGTAACGACTGCCGAAGGTGTCCACCTCAAAATGAAGGGAACATCTTGCCCCAGATTTCGGGCTTCAATGGCTTCTTTATCCAAACTGCTTGATGTGATCGGCACTTTTTCGCCCACACGCGTCGCTTTCACGACCAGTTCATCTAGTTCTAATGTCTGTTTTTCTAGCTGAAACTCGATAGTTTGTTGCGAAGCCCCCGTTTGAATCTGGAAGCTTTGAGTAGCGGTTTTATACCCCACGTGGCTGATACTGACATTGTATGTACCTGCTGGGACATCTTTGATCTGAAATTGTCCTTTTTCGTCCGTGATGCCTCCTTTTCGTATGGCTTTGAGGTAAACATTTGCTCCGATGACGGGCTGTCCATCTCGATCAATGATACTGCCTCTCACCGCTGTTTGTGCGAAAAGGCTCGTGGCAAATAATAGAGAAATCCATCCTGCTAATAGTTTTTTCATTGTTTGAGTTTTTTCAATAAAAATCTAAGACCTGTTTATCTGAATTGCGAAAGTAGTTGACGATTTAGGTTTCAAAAAACAGTGTCAAGCAAGCAGATAGACATGTCAAGTTTAGTCCTCAAAGACTAAGACACACAGTGATATAGCATTAGTAGCCCACGTACTAATGATCTAATTGAGAGGATATGAAAAGGATGGAAAAATCTGATGAAGCTGAGAACAAAGCTATCCTTGGTCATTCCTCATTTCCTTCCCAGTATTACCTGAGCAGGTTCGGTGGGTATAATCTCAGCCAGTAAATCGTGAAGAATGAACGGTGCGTTTTCCTGCTGATTCATCACGGTTTCTACTAGCACCCCAATGAGATGGCACAAAGTTAATCGCTTGTTTGGATTTTTCCTTTTGGGTAGCTAAGATTTTATGAATTATGCGAATGACAACTGCGAGAGCCCTCTTTTTGTTGACATTTGAATCGGATAGAATATACAGTCCATTAAAATGCCTTGTGGCAGTGGTATTGTAGAACGTGCGGTTAGAAGAATATTCAAAGTACCTGCTTCTTTTTGGTTACCTGATAATGTAGAGCTGCTTATGTTTTTAAAAGGTATCGCTCTAGCTGGTAGATGGCGCAGTTTTATTGCGAATTTCGCTAAATTGTAACAGGTGTAATTTGGGGATTACACACTGGAGCAACAGGTCGCGTTTTGTTAAGAAAAATAAAATCCTACAGATTTTGTAAGCGATGAAGATCAACAATCGTTATGAATAGACTAGGTGATTTTTAGCGATTGTAACATTATCCACTATGAAATATTCCATCATTACTCTGTTTTGTGTAGCTTTTTCATTGCTGCTATTACTAAATGCCTGTGAGCAGGAGGAAGTTGATGCGGAAGTATTTGTAGACGAAGATTTGGTAGCCTACTTTGATCTATTTGTCGAAGAAGGTGCAAAGCGGGGCGTAGCAGTTGATTTGAGCGAAATATCTGGTTACATCGAACAGATTACTTCGCTTAGTGTGGCGGGAAATTGTACCAGAGCAACCAACACCATTCGGATAGACGAAGTATTTTGGCGGAGTCAACCAGATTGGGAGAAGGAATATGTGGTCTTCCATGAGTTGGGACATTGCTATTTGCAAAGAGGACATAAAAATACTTTTGACGAAGCTACCAATCTTTGCAGCAGCATCATGAACTCAGGTAATTCTGCTTGTGATGTAAAGTATTTTGGTAAAAATAGAGCTCCTTATTTGGATGAATTATTTTTGGAGCGTTAAAAATGTTAATTAGAGTAAACAAAAATAAGCGTTTTTTGTAGTTCTGTATAAACAAAATGCAGAAACTAGTCGAGAAGTCAGATCGCCTCATCGCAACTGTCCCCACAGCAATAGAGCGAAGTATCCCTGCGAAAATAAATTGGAATTGGCGATTAAATGCTGTCATTGGAGCTAGGGGAACAGGAAAGACTACTTTGCTTTTGCAGCGAGCCAAACAACTAGTGGAAGCGCAAAAAGAAGTGCTTTACCTTACTTTAGACGATCTGTATTTTACAGAAAATAGTCTTTTCGATACAATAGATGAGTTCCAGCGATTAGGTGGGGAATATTTATTTGTTGATGAAGTCCACAAATATCCTAGGTGGGCGCGAGCGCTAAAAAATAGCTATGACAGTTTTCCAGAATTAATAGTTGTGTTTTCTGGATCTTCCATTTTGGAAATATTCAGGCAAGATGTTGATCTAAGTCGACGTGCATTACTGTACGAATTACCTGGATTATCATTTCGCGAATACCTAGAATTTTCAGAGGATATACGGCTACCGATTATTGAATTCCCCGATCTGTTGAACCATCACCGAACGTTCGCAGCGGATATATTGCGTCAATTGAAGCCCCTCAAATATTTCAAATCCTATTTGCGATCAGGTTACTATCCATTTTTTGTAGAAGCACAGCGAGACTATCATCTGACTTTAGAGCAGGTTATTCAATTAGTCGTAGAAAGTGATCTGCGTTTCATGGATGGCTTTGACGTTTCCTATAGTCGAAAAATGTTGCAATTGCTGCGCATTATTGCCCGCTCGGCACCCTTCAAACCCAATATTAGCAAATTGAGCGAGCGAATCGGAATTAGTCGAAAAACTTTGCTACAATATCTCCAATATCTAGAGAAAGCAAGGCTTATCAGCTTGCTCCATCTCCCCGAACAGTCTATCAGTGTTCTGCAAAAACCAGATAAAATATTCCTCAACAATTCTAATCTCTACTATACCCTTCATGCCGACGAAGCCAACATTGGTAGTATTAGAGAGACTTTTTTTCAAAGCCAACTCAGGGTGCTTTTTGACCTATTTTTACACCAGAAGGTAGATTTTATGCTCGACGTTCAAGCAAAATCATATCTGTTTGAGATTGGTGGAAGGCACAAAAAAACAACGCAAATCCGCGAACTTGACCGTGCTTATTTAGTATTGGATGATATTGAAACTGGCTTTGATAACAAGATTCCATTATGGCTCTTTGGATTTTTGTACTAGTGCAACTAGTCCGTTAGGCAAACTCCTCCATGTCCTTCAAACTAATCTTTCCTTCATAGATCGCTTTGCCCACAATCGCTCCGAAGCAGCCAATTTCGCGCAAACGATGAAGATCAGCCATGCTATGTACTCCTCCACTAGCAATCAAATGTAAGTCTGGAAATGCTGCTCGAATCTCTTCGTAGAGTGCGACCGAACTTCCTTGTAGCATCCCATCTTTAGCAACATCTGTACAAATAGTATACTGAATGCCCTTTTCGATGTAGTTCTCTAAAAAAGGTATCAATACTACCTCACTTTCTTCCTGCCATCCACTCACTGCGATCTTTCGGTCCTTTACATCTGAACCCAAGATGATCTTTTCGCTGCCATAAGTCGCAAGCCAACCCGTGAACACATCGGGATTTTTTACGGCGACTGTACCGCCTGTGATTTGCTGTGCACCACTTTCAAAGGCAATACGGACATCCTCTGATGCTTTCAATCCACCACCAAAATCTATCCACAATTTCGTTTTGCTGGCGATTTGTTCTAAGACTTTATAATTGACGATGTGTTTGGCCCTTGCGCCGTCCAAATCCACCAAATGCAAGCGTCGAATGCCTGCATCCTCGAATTGTTTCGCCATTTCCAAGGGGTTTTCGTTGTACACTTTTTTTTGTTGATAGTCGCCCTGTGTCAGGCGAACGCATTTTCCATCGATGATGTCTATAGCTGGTATGATGTGCATGATTTAGTGATTAGGTGTGAGTGATGAGTTGCTTCGCTGAAGACTTCTAGTTTGATGTTTAAAAACCATATTGAATGCCATTGTTTTTAGGGTTTTTCAAATCTATCCAAAAGATATGTGTTGATTCTTCGTACTCCATCTCCCCGTTTTCATTTTCGTCCATTCGCGCAAATACGTACATGAAATCGTTAGCTAGATCGTACTCCGAACTCAGTACTGCATAATTTTTTGGCACTAAAACGGATTGTTGTGTTGCCCCTAAGTCGAAGTGATAGAACCTTCTGAGGTCTTTTGTATTGATAAAACCATCCTGATTGGTATCTTCGTCATATACTGAAACCATATAAAAATTTCTGCTTACAGCAAGTCCGTTCAGCGTATCTTTTGAAAAAGCAGGGTAGTAGAATGTCTTAATCAGGACTGGTTTATCAAAAAATAAATTTGCCTTTTTCGTGTCGTTATTGAAGTGAGCAATATTTACGAAGTTGTAGCCGTAGATAGCTTCAAATCCTGGCATAAAATTATCGTTCCATTTGTTGTCTTCGTTTTTTCCGTCTAGGCTGTAATTGAAATGAAATGCGTTTGAGCCTACAAAGGGCTTACCGTTTTTATCGTAGTTCACCTTATAGATAGGTGTGAGTCGATGCGCTGCGTGTTTGGTGAGCAATACATTTCTTGGCTTGGTTTCCAATTCCAACGAATCTATGGATAAGCCCACGATCTTTTCCCCTTTTTCGTTTTCCGTAATTTCGCTTACCTGAAATCCTTTTTTGCTTACACTTTCGCTAGAACAGCCAAAGAGAATTAGCATGAATAAGATTGGGATTATTCGTTTCATTTTCTCATTTATTGATAATGCGAATAACGACTGTATAGTCCTCATTTTTTTGACATTTGACTCAGATATAATTCAGGTCAATATC
>JBCDKV010000459.1:0-4768 GCA_038746215.1 Bacteroidota bacterium
CCGAGGCGTAAGAGTAGCTGATATTTTAGTGTTCCAATTGCTAATTTTTATTTCATGAAAATTAGCAATTGGGGTGCCCCTTTTGGACAGAAATGATGTTGTTTTTTTATGATTTTTTCCAAAAATCATAAAAAAATAACATCATTTATGTACGAAGGTCCTTTTGAAAATGGAATTAAAAACTTCGTTTTTAATTCCATTTTCAAAAAATAATGTCAAGCAAGTGGATAAACTTGTCGTGAACTTTCACTTATTCTTTTTCTGTACAAGGTTGGTGTGCTTCTTTTGAGCTAAAGACTTGGTAAGTTTTTGAAATTTGCCAAGTCTAGACGTATCATTTCAATGATGAAAAAGGAATAATAAATTTGTCTTTTTATCTAACTTTGCCGCCAACTTAGCCAATAGCCAATAGCCAATAGCCAACCGTTAACCGCCCTAGTCTTCTTTTATGCAGATCAACAAATCACTGCTCAACGTACTCAAAGCTATTGCTTTTGCTAGCATAGGTTTCTTCATTCTCTTTTTGCTCTACAGAAGCCAGAATGCGGAATATCAGGTTTACTGCGCCAATGAAGGTATTGCGTCGGAGGATTGTAGCCTATTGCAGAAAGTCATCGCCGATTTTCGTTCGGTCAACTACTTTTGGATATTCGTCATTTTAGCCTGCTACACCATCAGCAATTTCAGTCGAGCAGCACGCTGGCTGCAATTGATTCGTCCTTTGGGTTACGAAGCGAGCTTCCTCAATGCTTTTTTCACGACCATGCTCGGCTACTTTGCCAATCTAGGCATACCACGCGTTGGAGAAGTCATTCGCGCTGCTTCTATGTCGCGCTACGAAAACATACCTGCGGAAAAGCTGATGGGGACAATAGTGGTAGATCGAATTTTCGATTTCATCATGCTTTTTCTGTTCATGGCGATTGCTTTTCTCTTGTCTTTCGATACGCTTTGGAGCTACCTCAACGAAAAATCTGTCCTAGCAGACAAACTAGATGCGCTCACTTCTAGTTGGTTGCTTTGGGGGGTAGCAGGCTTTGGGCTTTTGGTGCTTTTGCTGGTCTATCTGTATAGGGATCGGCTTAAACAATGGTCGATTTACCAAAAAATAGAAAATATTATTTTAGGCTTCGTGGAAGGGATTCAATCCGTTCGACAGCTAAAGCGTCCAGGACTGTTCATTTTTCATAGCATCAACATTTGGGTCATGTATTTTTTGATGACCTACTTGGCTTTTTTCGCTTTTGAGCCTACGACTCACCTCTCTCCAACTGCTGGACTCACGACTTTCATTTTCGGCGCATTCGGCATTATTGTGCCTGCGCCTGGCGGAATGGGAGCGTATCAGTTTTTTGTTCAAGAATGCCTGACTATTTATGGCATTGACGGCAATGATGCCTTCTCTTTCGCTAATATTGTGTTTTTCTCTCTGCAAATTGGAGCGAATGTATTGTTGGGTATTGTCGCACTCTTGGTATTGCCGATTTTGAATAAGAAGTAATTGATAGATAGAAAAAATATCCAAAGCATAGATCAAGTAGCCGCTCTTTTCTACTACATTATTTATCCTCCTTCATCTCATTTTTAGTTATTTTAGCGTTTCTCTAAAATATGCACAAATCACATTGAGGCGATTGCCTTGAATTACAGATTAAATAATGAAGAAATTTACCTTACTACTTTTATTCAGTTCTTTTTTTAGCTATTCTTTTTTAAACGCTCAGGTCTCCTGTGATTACAGCTTGCGGTTATCCGATCGCTTGGGCGATTCTTGGAATGGTGCAGTTTTGCTGCTGACTATCAATGAAGAAGCACCACAGGCTTTTTTCTTATTGGAGGAAGACGGATTAGAAGCTACTTTTCCTTTTATTATCACGGAAGGCGATAATATCCAACTCGAATACTTTTCGGGTTCATTTGATAGCGAAGTGAGCTACGCTTTGCTAGATGCAGAAGGCAATGAAGTATTTTCCGATGGACCAATTCCTGAGTCGGGCATAGTATTTGAAGGGACGGCGGTCTGTCCTGCTTGTCCTGCACCACCCATTAGCGAAATTAATTTCGACAACATTCGAGCGGAGTTTGTAGAAGTGAGCTGGCTTGCTCCTGATCCCGATGGCAGCTATATTATCCGTTACGACACGGCTGGCTTTGAGCTAGAGGATACGCTGGGGCTGAACGGTTTAGTGCTGACGATCATGGGAGACGAAATAAGAATAGGTGATCTCGAAGAAAAAACCTTTTATGAATTATATATTGCCAGTGCGTGCGCGAATGGTGATACCAGTCAGTTTGTGGGGCCTGTCTTGTTTGAAACCGTCTTCAAAAACGATGTGGGCGTGGTGGCAATACCCAATCCTGTCTCCGATTGCGGCTTAATGCCAGTAGAAGAAATAGAAGTAACCCTACAAAATTTTGGCGCAAACCCACAGTCGCTTATTCCTTTTAGTTTGAGTATCAATGATGTACCTGTTCCCATCAGTGTGCCTACCGACGGAATTTTCACGGGTGTCATCGGTAAGGATAGCACTTTTACTACGAAATTTGATATACAAGCGCCCGTGGGCGATCCAAATCGCTACGAAATTAAGGTCTGGACAGACTTGGAAACGGATAGTGATATGAGTAATGATACTTTTACTACGGTTGTTTTGAGCATTCCACTGGTCGAAGAATATCCCTATTTTACCAACCTAGAAAACGGATTCGACGGCTGGCGCGTGGACGAAGAGAATAGCGTCAATTCCAGTTGGGAAGTAGGTACGCCTAATTTTGGATTGCTCAATAGTGCTGCTAGCGGATCAACGGCTTGGGTGACACGATTGGATACGACTTACAACAATGACGAACTGTCTTACCTTCTATCACCTTGCTACGATTTTTCTGCACTCACAGAAGATCCCGTGTTGTCTTTCTCCTACTTTGTTTCAACTGAATCTTTTTTCGATCAAGCTTGGGTGGAATTGAGCTTGGATGGCGGTGAAATTTGGACGAAAGTGGTCGCTAGTGAGGATGCTAGAAATTGGTACAATGACACGAATAACCAGTGGTGGGACGGCAACGGTAGTACAGATGCAGATTTCGTTTCCGATTGGCAAAATGCCGCCTCTATTTTGTTGGGTGCTGCTGGTGCCTCCGATGCTCGCATTCGGTTCGTATTCTCTTCTGATATTGGTACGACTGCGGACGGATTCGGAGTAGACAATATTTTCGTCTCGCCGCCCTTACAAAACGATTTGGCGGGCATTTCGGTACGCAACACTTCGGAGGAAGAATGTGGAGAAGCCCGTGATGAAGTAGAGTTTACACTTAGTAATTTTGGCACAATGGCACAGTCCAATTTTGATATTTCCTATCAAGTCAATGGTGGTGAGATTTTTACCGAGCCTTTCACAGGAACACTTGCGCCTGGGGCTTCTAGCACCATTATTTTTCAAGATCCGTTCAATTCCTCCACATTAGATGAATACGAAATCTTAGCTTGGACTTCTTCTGATGATGAGCAATTCTTATTGAACGATACTGCAAGCTTTGTTTTTAGAACGATCAATGATATTCCCTTTCTGGAAGATTTTGAAAGTGGTGCTTTGCCCGAAGGTTGGTCGGTCACTGATGAAAATGTACCCGTCACTGATGGTCACGGCGCACCTTCTTTCGTGCTTTCTGATAATTTGTGGAACACCGATCCTTTCTTCGAAGCCACTTCTCCTGTCTTCGGTTTGATTGAAACGGGCGATAGCTTGACGTTTGATTATCGTTATGTCAATTTTGGATTGACTGGTGATCGAGAAAAAATACTCAACAGTGGCGATTCTTTAATCGTACAACTTTCGCGCGACTGTGGCGATAGCTACGAAACCGTACTGAAAATTGATTCAACCAATCACGTAACCAGCGAAAATTTAGCTACACAGACGATCTATTTAGAGGACTATGTTGGGGCTTCCATCAAGCTTCGATTCATCGCTTTCTGGGGATCGGGCGACTATTTCTTAGACATCGATAACATATCCGTTTTGCGCTGTCCAGATAATTTAGGCTTGGTTGCCAATGTACAAGATGAAAGTAGAAGCGGGGCAGCCGATGGTAGTATTTCCGTTGATCCAGGCGCAGGCATTGGACCCTTCACGTATAAATGGGATAATGGTGCAACTACCAAAGGTATTTCCATGCTGGAAGGCGGTACTTACATGGTCACAGTCAGCGATGCTTTTGGTTGCACAGACGAAATTACCATTGAGTTAGAGACGACTACGGCTACGGAAGATATTTCAGTGATTGAAAACTTATCACTATCACCCAATCCAACGCAAGAACTAGCCGATCTGAAAGTAGATTTTGCTCAGCCAACTACTGTAGAAGTCTTGTTATTCAATGCGCTGGGTCAGCAAATCCAACGACTGCCTATCCAACGATTGCAGCAATTGCACCACACTTTTGATTTTTCTGCTTACATGCAAGGCTTGTATTTTGTACAAATCCGCGTGGAAGAGCAAGTTTATACGGAGCGTTTGTTGTTTTTGAAGGAGTAAAGCATCAAAGGTAAAGGCTATAGGAAGCACCTTTTTTCTTAAGAGCATGTTTGGAGCAGTGTTGAATTAGAAATCAATAGTTTATAGTTTTGACAAGTAAAATACTGCTCCAAACTGGCTCTAAGCTAAAATCAAATTATCTGCATGGATTTTTATGCACAAAAAACAAGGTGGAAATGGTGGCTAGCTATCGCTGGTGTGGTCATCGTACTCATTTCAACGGCTTTTACCATTTA
>JBCDKV010000460.1:0-4756 GCA_038746215.1 Bacteroidota bacterium
CATACTTGTTGCGCGATCTCAAGCACTTTACTAAGTTTCAAAAGTTTAGTAAAGCTGTTACTACCACAAAATGGAGTGTTTTACCCGTTATTCACATCTGTTTAAATTGTTTATTCTTTTAACCGCAAAACACTGATATTGAAAACATTAAACGAATAAACAGTTCAACAAATCAACAAAGAAGAAAATGCACTTTTTTATCCCAAACGCAGTATAGCTATCGATCTAAGCCAACAGCTAATGGCAAAAGACTAAAGCCAGTTTAAACGGCTATATAGATATCTACTGCCGCAGCTGTTGGCTGCTGTGCCGGTTCACCGTAGATTTCAAAATCGGTGGTGTAGGCTCGATTGATATCCATTTTCCAGATTTCTGTCCAAGCTTTGTAAACGATACCGTCCTGCAAATTACCAGTTGCGGTCATTTTCTGGTAGTTGCCTCCTTTGAAGGATTTTCCGACCATGCCTTCTGGAATCTGTGCTAAATGACTTACTTTACAACCAAGAATGGTCGTATACGCACCTTTGTAGTCGCTTTCGTAATCTGTGTAAAGCGCATAAATGGCAAAGTCCAACTTATTTGGAATATCGTTCATTAAGTTTTCCCCCATAAAGCGATTCCATAGCTTAGGAATTTCTTGCATCGCATTATCGTGATTCATTTTTTGAGCAATACCAATAATGTGGAAAGATTCGACAGTTGTTGCTATCATTTTTATTGTATTTTGATTTGATGGTACAAAAATCGAAGGCTCAGGTGACAAGGGTATGTCAGGGGTAGGAATAAATTTTTTAGCACAATCCTCAAAATATTCCTGTAGGCTCATCGGATGCGCTTCGAAGGTAGTTGATAAGATCGTGAGTGTCTGCATACAGTCCAATCGAAAAGCGCGGAAAGCTTGGCGCAGGCGGCAAAAAGCAATCAGTATCCAGTTGTCGCGTGTGCTATAGAGCGCAAAAGGTTCTACTACCCGCTCGCTTTTTTCACCTTGCAAGGAATGATAATTAATTTTAACTGCTGTGAAATTTGTGATAGCGGCTTGCAGCTTCATGAGGTATTCGCTAGTACGCTTTTGTGAAAGATTATGGCGGAAAAATAGCCGATTGGATAGTAAGTCTACCTTGCTTTTTGTGGTATACTGCAAGACGGCTTTCACTTTCAGCATAGCATTCTCATAATGCTGTACAAAGGATTGATCGCGGTTGGTGGCGACTAAACTCTCTGCTGTGATGAGCGCATTCGCCTCTTCTTCCGAAAACATGATCGGTGGTAAACGGTAGCCAGGCATAATCCGATAGCCGCGCCCTTCTTCTGTGAGGATAGGGACACCAGATTGCTCTAAAGCTCTGATATCCCGATAAACGGTTCTGATACTGACGTCGTGTCTGGCTGCAATCTCTTTAGCAGTCACCAAATTTTTCGATTGTAGTTGAATGAGGATAGCGATCAAGCGAGTAAGCCGTGTTTTTTCTTTCATTTGCTTGATGCCATATTTTCTTTCACTTTAATGCCCATCTGCTGCATCAAAATAGTGGCATTGAAACTTTCGCTCACGCCTTTTTTTAGTTTATAGTCAAAGTGTAATTTACCATCTTGAATTTCTACTTCTATTCGTAGGTTCTCCATCGCGCCGCCGTATTGTGCTTCGAGTTGCCCTAGTTCCAGATCGTGCGTAGCAATGATGCCGCCGCCCTGTTCTTCGATGAGCTGCCTAATTAAAGCTTTAGAACCCGTGTGCCGATCACGAGAATTAGTGCCTTTTAAGATTTCATCCAGCAAAAAATAGATTTTCTCTCCCTTCTCGACCGCCGCTATGATGAATTGAAGCCTTTTTAGTTCTGCGTAAAAAGAAGACGTACTTTCGTGCAAAGCATCCTGTGTCCGCATACTGGTATAGACCTGTAATTTAGGCAAACTCAAGGCTTTGGCACAGACGGGCGCACCGATATTCGCCAAAGCTATGTTTAGCCCCACCGAGCGTAAAAAAGTACTTTTACCTGCCATATTAGAACCCGTAATGAGTTTGATGTGTCCTTGCGTTGGGCTGTCGAAGTCATTGCAAACGCGTTTGGAAACGTGCAATAGTGGATGACCCAATTCTCGTGTACTAATCATGGCTTTTTCGTGAAAGGTAGGGAAAATCCAGTCGGGATTGTTGTGATATACATTGCCAAAACTGCTGAGGACTTCAAACTGCGCCAAATGATCGAACCAATTTGGGAGCAATGCCTTGTTTTTAAGTTTCCATTTTTCTAAACGATAGACCCAATGCAAATCCCAGAGTGCGCCCAAATTCAGGAAAAAAGCAAAAATATTGTAGCGCAAATTGAGTTGTTCGATGATATAGGACAATCGTTTGATCTGCTGGTGGGCTTGTCCCTCACTAAAGGATTGGGATAATTTTTGGAGTAGTGGACTTTCAAAATTCTGATTTTCAATGTGTTGGATAAGGGTAGCATAATGTGCTAAGGCTTCTCCTGCGTGTGTAGTTTGTCGGTGTGTTTCGTTGACTTGCTGCACGCTTTTTCTCAGGATGTACGCATTGAAAAGCAAAGGCAAAATGGCAATGAACCACGGAAAAAAGAAAGCCAAAGCAATAGCGAGCAAGGTGAGGGCAGGGGCAATATAAAGCGCAGCACGGTAGAGCGCATTGTCCAACATGAAATTAGGCGTATCTAGCCAAAATTTCAATAAATCCAGATGTTCTGCCTGATCTTTGGTCTGGTCACCATAAGCTTGTAAGTCTTGCCGCCACGCCAATAAATGCGAAAGTTCTTGTATGGCACCTTGCCTGGCTTGTATTTGTGCTGGGGTGGCAGAAAGACTTAGGAAAGCTGCTAGGGCAGATTTCCCCACACTGGTAGTAGTGCGATTGACATATTGAAAAAAGGAATGATCGCCAAAAATATCTAGATCGAGCGTGTACGGATGACCGACCTCCAAAAATTCAGCACCATCTTCAAACATGCTGTAATCGTGCTGCATGACTTTGGCTTCGTTGACATTGATTAGGCTCAATTGTTGAAGGTGGTTTTCCTTTGTTTTAATGGCTTGGTGCCACAAGACAAAGCGATAAAAAGCAATTAGAAAAACCACAATTGATCCTATTCCAGCTAGCGCAGACCAAGACCAAATCAATACGATCAGTGCAATGGCTACGATGAACAACAATAGTCTGATAAAGGAAAAACGATTGTATTTTTCTTTTAATACCGTGGCGGCTTGTGCGTATTGCTGGCTTTTTTGGAGGTATTGATCTATAATTTGCTGCATTTACAAAAAATTGAATCGGTTGATTTTACGAAATAGGTTGAGGGTCAAGGCAAGCGTTGAAAGCTAGCTTTTGTTGATTCGTTTAAATTGTTGATCTGTTGAGCAAGCAATGATCTGCAATATCAAGCTATACGATAAGTCTTTACTGATAAATAGGCTTTTACGAAGTTTTGAGGTAAGTACTCAATACGTCTAATTTTTTGTCAGAATCAGGATTCAAAGGATGAGAGGATTCACGGGATTTTCCCAAACAAGACGCATAGTATCTCATTTGGAAGGCTACTTGCTTAGTAATCCTGAAAATCCTGATCCTGACAGATTGAGTACTTACGTTTTGAGCAACATTTGAAATAAATCTTGGTGAAGCCTTTGAGATCGCGCAACAAGTATGCCTAAAGGTTTTTATGGACGGAAACACAAATTTCAACCTATTTTTTGGAGAAAAGTAAGTTGAAATTTGTGTTTCCTTCCGAAGAGAGTTACGGAGCATACTTGTTGCTCAATTGTCTTGATCCGAGTACAATGTTAAGAAAGAACAAGACTTCGTACAGCCTTAATAATTATTGACCAAAAAAGTGAAATTAAGAGAATCAGTGCAATAAACAGATCAACAATTCAACGAATAAACAAAGTCTAGCTTTTAGCGATTGCCGTATAGGATTCCCTCAATTCCCCAATTGTATTTCTGTACTGTCGCCGCTTTGGAATCATCAATATCCAAACCAAATTGTAAGCCGTTCCAGCTAGGAAAGCACCAATCCAATATTGGTTAAGCACCATTCCGAGGAGGACTAAACTACAGGACACCAAACCCGTCAACACACAAATCCATTGCTGATCGATTTTGAATTGCGTCTCTAGTCGCTCTATTTCGCTCAGGTCGATCAATTCTTTTTTTTGCAAGGCATAGCGGTACATCAACCACAGCAGCGCAAATATACTCACAAATCCAAGTCCATAGACCAGCATCAAAAGGGGTACATCATTCCAAGCGATGACTTCGCCCAATGACTGAATATTAGTCAGATAACTTTTGTCAATCGTTGCCCAAGCAAGCGCATAGGCAAAGTATTTGAATAGCCAACTCATCAAAAATTTGAGTGGAAAAACATAGAATAACACAAAGAACAACAGTACAAAGTTTAGGCGAGTTGTCTTGCCGTCGTAAATGCCGTAGCGCAAGAAAAAAATGGCTTGTTCTCGCCAAATCCAAAAAACGAAAAGCATACAGATGAAAAATGGAATCGCATCATATACAAATGCCATCAATTCCTCAAAATGCTGTGGTACACTGCTCGAAAGCAATAGCATTGCTACCGCCAGTGCAAACACGCCATCGCTTATGGCATCCAAACGCTGGGTATCCGCTCCCCGCAAAGTAAAATTTTTGAGGCTGTTGCTTTGTATGATTTTATTGCGCATTTTGCAAAGGTAAAAAACCTTAGGGTATGCTTTACACTACTGGACATTTTGGGTTTTTAAC
>JBCDKV010000461.1:0-4741 GCA_038746215.1 Bacteroidota bacterium
CCAATACTCGGTCCTACCCAATTACCGTGGGGATGAATTTGTTGATCTATTGCCTCCCTTATCCCCAACTGCTCTAAGAGCATGTAGATAATCGGCAAATCATCTACTCTTATGCTTTCTAAGTCCTTGTCCATTGTTTTTGCCTCAAATTTGGGATTTATTACACGCTTTTCCTAACTCTTTTTTCCACTTTTCCAATTCTTTTTTTCTCTTTCTCTTTTTACCGAAAGGTGAGCTGTGACTTATCACTACAAAACAAGTAAAGACCAAGAAGATATTGGGTTCATTGCGCAAGAAGTCGAAGCACTATTCCCACAAACAGTAGCCTACGGTGAAAATGGAAAGCTAGGTCTATCTTATGATCATTTTGGGGTGATTGCTATTAAAGCGATTCAAGAATTACATACAGCTTTATTAGAAAAAGAAAAAAGCATATCAAATCTTCGAGAAAAACTTGAGGCTGCTCAAGATAAAAATGAGTTACTTGAAGATCGTCTTGATAAAATCGAATCTATGCTGTTCAAAGAAGGAAGAGTTGACTCAGCAATAGATAACGAGGATGTAATTCTACTTACCGATGCCCAGCTTACTCAAAATCAACCAAACCCCTTCAACGAGCAAACGACCATCAATTACTTCATTCCAGAGCAGACAGAGCAAGCAGTGCTCATTATCACCGATCTAAAAGGTCAGGTTATCAAAGAACTAAATATATCGCGTCGTGGTGAGGGAAATGTTACTTTGGCAGCTAATACTTTATCTGTAGGAACATACCAGTATAGTTTGGTACTCGATGGACAACTGACTGCTACTAAGCAAATGGTACTGACAAGAAATTAATTTCATTTAAGTATTACTAAATCTTCTAAACTGTCCAAAGAAAGCTAGGCTATTTGATAAGGAGACTTCCGAAGTTTTAAAAACTTTGGAAGTCTTGATTCTCCATTTTATTTTAGTCCAAAGGAGTATAGGTTTTTGAATATTCTAAAAAAACACAACACTCCACAAACAAAATCATTAAAAAAGTCTTTCTGTTTCTAAAAACAACAACATGGAACAGTACGCCACTATTGATAGCTCTGGTTTTCCCAAAGTCATCATCAGCTTCAAGGGTAATAAAGCCGACGATGCTAACTTTACTACTTATCTTGAAAAAACCAAAGCACTGTACGATAAGAAGCAAAAGTTATCCATCACCTTTGATGCTACCCACGCCACTATACCTGCGCTAAAGTATCAAAAACAACAAGCTGATTGGTTAAAGGACAATAGAGCATTGATGGAAGACTACTGTAAAGGAACCGCTTATGTCATCCCCAATCCTATTATCCGTAATGTGTTGAAAGCCATTTTTGCCTTACAAAAGCAGCCTGTTCCATACAAAACAGTTAGCTCTCTAGATGAGGCAGCAGCTTGGGTGAAAACGCTTTGAGGCAAGAATAATTATTTACAAAAATTTTTAACAGGCTCAAAAGTATTGTAAATATACTTTCTACTCCTTAAAAAACCTTGATTCGCTGAGGAGGTGTTGATCTCCTCCTCAGCGAAAACTTAGCTCTAAATTTAGGAACAAATGAGGTGAATTAAACTTATCCTTTTTAAAAAAGGAACGCACTTTTTTATCCCGTTTGCAGTATATTTGCTCACTCCCGCACCCCCCAAATCTCATAAATCGGCTTCCCTTTACTACTCAACCCACGGTGATGCCAATTGCCATCAATGACTTCGTAATCAAACTCTAAAGAAGCACCTACTCTTGAATCATCTCTGGAAAAGAAGGTGATGTGTTCGACGTATTTGCCATCCTTTGCGGTGTAAGTGCCGCCGCCCGTACCCAAGAACTGCTTGGTGGCAGTATTGTAGGCAATCCATTGGAAGCGCGTACTCGTTAGTATTTTCATGGTTTTTCTGGGCTGATTGGTGTCGCGCATTTGGATTTCACCATTGCGTTTTCTGCCCGCAAAAAGGTAAGGTGCAGTGAGAGCAGTCTGTTCCTTAGTTTCTAAAGCCGTCCATTTGCCTTGTTTTTTGAGCTTTAATTGCCCAGATTTGGGATTGTACTTAAAGTCAATGCGTTCGGACTTACCTACTTGTGTGCTATCCTGTGTATGAAACTCTAGTTCAAACATCATTCTTTTGCCTTCCTGCAACCAACTGCCTCCTTTGGTCCTATAAAATTTACCCGTTTCGGTAGCGTGTTCTGTCCAAGTAAAGTAATCGCCACTAAGTAGCAAAATCTTGGTTGTGCCATCTTTTGTTTTTAATTTCCAAGCCCCATTGATTTGATCTTGTGCCTGTGTCGTAAAGTATGAACTAAGGAGTAGTAGCGTCCAAAACTGTAGTTTCATAATCGTCGTGGTTTCTAATTTTTGTTGGAGGCTAAATTTAGCTATTTTATTTTAGTAATTGAAAATTGGCATGTTTATCGAAGTGATTGCTGCTCCAAATACTGCGCTACCACCGACCAAAAAGTCGAAACGCGATGCGTCCAAGTGTTGCTGCGGGCAACACGGACGCGTGCTTGTACTTTATCGACATGATCGTTTTGTATAGCAAGGTCAATTTGTTGAAGAAAAGCTGCGTGATCGTCTGCTAGATAAACGACCTCTCGAAAACTTTTGATGTCCTCGGAAAAAGTAGTCGAGATGACGGGACGACCAGACAATAAGTACTCATTGATTTTTAGTGGATAGATACTCGCGGTGAGTTCATTTTTGAGGAAGGGAATGATGCAGCAATCAAAATGCTGGAGGTACTGTGGCAGTTCGTTGATGTCTTTGCTACCCGTAAAAATGACATTGGGCATTTGGTCTAAACCCAATTTGAGGTAGTCGTCGCTATTGGTTGGGCCGACTAGTACGAGGGTCTTATCGCTGTGCTGACTCGCTATTGCTTTCAGCAGCGGGTAGTCGATGCGCGAACCATCCATATTACCCGTAAAACCAATGATGGGCGTAGTAATTTGCGCCAATTCTTTGGGTTTGGGATAATCTACTTCGAGTGCTTTGCGGAAAATCGTATCATCGACGGCATTGTGTAGAATGTGCGTATTTGGATTCAGGGGCGATTTTATCTGATGCAATTTTTTGGAAGTCACAAACACCAAATCAGCAGTAGCGATCACCTGCTCTTCTAGCCCTGCCCAATGCTTAGCGGTATAGTCTTCCTGCATCATATCATCTATACACTGATAAATATTGAGTAGCGGCTGAAAGGGTTCAGGCAGCACACCTCCGACAAAGGGATTGAAACAATTGAGGTAGATATAGTCTTTGAGTTGATAATCTGCTATTATTTTGGCGATGGTTTGAAAGACCACTTTGTTGTTCCACTGGTGCAAATTTTGGTAGAGTTTGCCTTTGGGCAAAAAGTTGATCGGCAGAATGGCAGGTGGATGTGCTGCAATAACATTATCGGGCAAGCCTGGAATTTTTTCGTAGCGCATTCGTCTTAGGAATTGATCGTTCAGTCTGCGCTTTACGGTTGGATGATTGATTCGCTGCACCATTTCCTTGGCAGAAAAGGGCGGATTGACGTAGAATACCCGATGATTTTCGGCAAAAGCTCTCGTGAAAGAAAGTGAGACCGAGGAATAGGGATGATCCCAAGGAAATAAGGTAAAGTAGATGATGTCTGTTTGTGCCAAATCCGTTCGCATGGATTATGA
Source organism: Bacteroidota bacterium (assembly GCA_038746215.1). GTDB lineage: Bacteria > Bacteroidota > Bacteroidia > Chitinophagales > Saprospiraceae > JAAUTG01. The sequence goes on from JBCDKV010000461.1 coordinate 3,668, forward strand.
TTTATGTAGAAATAGGGTAGCTCCGATTACTAATTCGAATAACGGGTTAAAATACTCCATTTTGTGGCAGTAACAGCTTTACTAAACTTTTGAAACTTAGTAAAGTGTTTGAGATCGCGCAACAAGTATGCCCAAAGATTTTTTATGGACGGAAACACTGATTATCAGTTATTTTTATCAGAAAAAATTACTGATAATCGGTGTTTCCGTCCGAAGAGAATTACGGAGCATACTTGTTGCTCAATCTGCGGATATTGACCTGAACTATATCTGAGCCAAATTTCAAAAAAATGGGATTTGTACAATCGTCACTCGCATTATTACAGCAGTTTTTTCCTTAATATCTCTAAAATGCGTTTGTAAAATTGAAAACTGTAGAAGAAAGCATTGTAAGCTAATACGCCAAAAATACGATTCAGATACACTTGCATGGCGATAAAAGATAACAGATAAGTGACTAGCGTACCATATGCCGCACCGATGATACCAAATTTGGCGATGAAGATGTAATTGAAAATGATGTTCAAGGTGGCACTAATGACAGTGAAAATGAAGTTGATACGTGGTCGTCCGGTTGAGTCCAAAACCGTTCCAAATTGCACGGCAAAAGGAATGAACAGCCCATAAAACATGGTCAAACGCAAGATGTTAGCTGCTTCTAAGTAGTCTTCGCCCGCTACGATTAGGATGAGGTATTCCGCGAAAATCAATACGAAAATTAGAGCGGGCATCAATATTGCGAGGATTGCACCAACCGCTTTTTCGTAAAGTAATTTAATCGCACCTTTACCCGCCTTCATGCGCCTAGCACTCTGTGGGAAAAGGATGGAAGCCATCGAAAAAGTAGGCGCTTCGGCTAGGTTTGTAATTTTCAATGCCGCATCGTAAATACCAACTGGTACATCTCCTAGCATACGTGCCAACATCAGACGATCCGTGCTTTTGTAGAACATGGTGCTGAGATTCGTTCCCATCACAAATTTTCCGTAGTGAAACAATTTCCATACCCATTCCCAACTCACGCTGGTCTCAAATTGGAGAAAAGGTCGAGCAAAATAGTAGGAAAAGAAAGCC
>JBCDKV010000462.1:0-4732 GCA_038746215.1 Bacteroidota bacterium
AACAGCCATAAATCATCGACTAATGAAACATCAGATCATTTTCTTATTACTACTAGCTATTTTTTCAGGATGTTACACTACCACTGCACAGCTTGCTTATGACTTCAAGAAAATAGATACCTATGCTGCACAAACACCCAAAAACTTGCACACAGATTTGGAGCAATTGAGCACGTATTTAGCAGCGGGAGGTCAGAACGAACTGGAGCAAGTGCGAGCTATCTATCAGTGGATACTGAAAAATATTGAGTACGATAGAAAAGCATATAAAAACGGTAACAAACGCCTCAATCGCAGCAATGAAGATGTATTGACGAGGGGCAAGGCGGTTTGCTGGGGCTATGCTAATTTGCTTAAAGCTATGACTGCTACGGTTGGAATCGAAAGTAGCGTGATTTCTGGTTACGCTAGAACTCGATTGACTGATCCACTCAATTTCGTGGAATCGAATCACGCTTGGAATGCAGTACGCATAGCAGGAAAGTGGTATTTACTAGATGTGACTTGGGACAGCGGATTGCAAAGCGGAGCAGATGATTTCCGAAAAACCTATCAACGCACCTATTTCCTGACCGAACCCGAATATTTTATTCTAAATCACGTTCCTGCTAATCCCATTTGGCAGTTGCTGGATTGTCCGATTTCTTTGGCGGAAGCTGAAAGTGCTAGTCTGCTGTTGGTAGAAAACCATCAACAGGCGTGTGATAGTTTACAGTACAGCATAGATGACTTTATCGCTATGCTTCCAGATGAAAAACGTTTACAGGAAGCCATCGCTACTTACGACTTTAATCCGTCTGTGGAAAATCAACGTCATTTGGGTAATGCGATGATCGACTACCAAAATTACTTAGACAAATATTTGGTACAACTCCAAGAAAAGGAGCAATTGGATAGTGTATTATTGCTACAGCAAAGCATGATTACGTACTGTGAACAGGCTGATCGACTCACGGACCTATTTGACCATCAAAAAGAAAATTGTGCTTATAATTATTTAAACTATGCCATTGCTCTATCTAGAGTGGAACAACCCATTTCATCCCAAAATGCTACCTTGATTTTGGACTACATTGAGCAAACAGAAACCGAATTAGCAACACTGAAAAGCAACTTTTTTATTCAGCAAGCCTTGGCGCGATGTAAACAGTTGAGGGCACAATTGGAATAGTAATTTATCTCACGCCAATATCTGTTAGTTCGGGCTTCTAGTCTCAATCGGTAAGTACTCAATCTGTCAGAATCAGGATTTTCAGAATTTATTGATTTTCAGGATTACTAAGCACGTAGCCTTCCAAATGAGATGCTATGCGTCTTGTTTGTGGAAATCCCGTGAATCCGCTCATCCTGTGAATCCTGATTCTGACAAAAAGTTAGACGTATTGGATACTTACATCAATCGCACATAAAAAATTGATTTACAGGCATAAAGAAATTAAAAAACAATATCATCTGACCTGATTGGTATTTCTAAAAATATTGTATTATTTTCACGCCTAATATTTGTAATCTACAAACAAATGAAGTCCTACCAACCGATTTAATTCGCATGTACCACCACCACCTTTGAAGCATTATCCTGAAACTCAACTCAATACCTGCGTAAATTATAAACAAGTTTGAGCACATTACGATTTGTGTGCTGTCTTGTAGGATGTTTTCCTTTTGAAGACCTCTCTGCCTATTGAAAAATAAGACTTTGGATAACTTCAAACACTAACAACTAACTACCAAAAACTAATGGCGTAACATCAAAAATAACTTTATACTGTACAAAAAGGCGGTAAAATAATATGAGAACGAAAAGGAATGATGCCTCAGCAAATAGCTGTATATCTTTCCGAAATAATAAAGCTGTTATGCAGATACTGCGCGAATTGGTTCACATTGTGAACAAAAACAAAGTTAGATCAATAGAAGTCATTGGAAATGCTAAAGAAAATAAATCCATGATTATGGATTTTTATAATTGTATAGCGGAAGAGCGTTTGACCTCCGATGAGGCCGCCGCACAGCATTTTTACGGAACGAGTGCGGATAATCACAATTATAAGAAGCTAAAAAATCGACTCAAAAACCGCTTGATTAATACCGTCTTTTTCATAGATGTTAAGCAACCTTCTTACAATCAGCGGCAGAAGGCCTACTATGAATGCTACAAAGATTGGGCAGCAGTCAAAATACTGACGGGTAAGCACGCTCGGCTTTCGGCAGTCAATATCTCGCACAAAATTTTAAAGCAAGCTAAAAAATACGAATTTTCCGAACTCGTATTGGATATTGCTCGATTCCTACGCTTGCACTACGGCACTAGAGAAGGTAACCTCAAAAAATATGAGTTCTACAATGATCTATTCAACGAATACGAGCAAATCTGGTCAAAGGAAAACCTTGCGGAACACCTATACGTCGAGCTAGTAACCCGATATGTCAACAGTAAGGCTACGCAAGGAGAAATTCACGATCGAGCAAAAGAAGCCTTTGCAAAGATAGCCAATGCCCTCGATGAATACGATAGCTATCGGCTACAGTTTTGTGCTTATTTGATTAAGAATTTAATTCACGTAAGCGTCAACGATTATGAAAATACGGTGAAAGTCTGCAATGAGGCGATTGAATTATTCAAGCAAAAGGAATACGTAGCGAGTGTGCCGATTCAAATTTTCCTCCACCAACAGCTTATCAGCTTTACCCAATTGAGGCAGTTCGATCTTGGAAAAGCCGTGGCAGAAGAGTGTATTGCATTGCTCGAAGAAGGTTCTTTCAACTGGTTCAAACACCAAGAACTATACCTCACCCTTTCTATGCACACTGGGCAATACCAGCAAGCTTATCGCATTTTCAGTGATGCCGTCAAACATCGTAGATTTCAGTTTTTACATCCGCATTTGCAGGAAATGTGGAAAATATACGAAGGATTTTTGCACTATTTAGTCGTCGTGGATCGAGTTGTTCCACAAGAAAATGACAAAAAATTCAAGCGCTTCCGAGCGGGAAAATTCTTCAACGAAACGCCTATTTATTCTAAAGATAAGCGCGGAATGAATATCCCGATTTTGGTGATTCAGATTTTATTCATGATTTCACAGAAAAAATATGATCAAGCCATTGATCGAATCGAAGCAATCGAAAAATATTGTTCGCGCTATCTGCGAAATGACGACACTTTTCGTAGCAATTGTTTTATAAAAATGCTGCTGCAAATCCCTATTTCAGGCTTTCACAAAGCAGCCGTAGTGCGAAAGTCTGAGAAATATCTAGAGAAGTTAAAATCTAAGTCTATCGACATCGCTAACCAAGCTTCGGAGATCGAAATCATACCCTACGAAGACTTATGGGAATTAGCATTGGAATCTTTAAATCATCAGTTTCATCGCACCCGAAAGAAAAAAGCTTTCGTCTGATTTTGGCAATTGATGTAGCAAAAATGACCATTTACTCAATATTACAATAGAATTGGCGTAGTACATAAAACATTTTGAGAACTAAAGCTTTGATAGGTAAAACAAATCCTATTGAGTGTGATGAATATTAGATTATCCTTCCTTTTTTTTGCAATAATATGCATGTTATGGTCTTGCGATGATGCGCAAGAATACCCCGTATCGAAAGCTTCGCTGGAGGTCGATTCTGTAGTACTCGAACAGCAAAATGATTTCAGCGAATATTGGTACGCTGGTAAAGCCGAGGTTTGTAGCTACGAACTGAAGCAATCGAGATACGGCGAACTGCACGATGGCGATGCCGTTTTGATCTTCGTGACTGAGCCTTTTTCTTTGAGTAAACAAGTGAAACTGGATTATCCAGATCGCGCTGGCGATGATAAGGTTAGTGTGATGAAGCTCAACTATGTCAAAAAATTCAATACGGGCATCTACGATTATTCTACGATGACATCGCTATTCACGCCCGTAGACTTGCAGACCTATCCATATACTTTAAAATCGACGACTACCTCCCAAGAGTGGTGTGGACATACGTTTACACAATTCAATTTGGATAAGAACAACTATCGCTTTCAGCAATTCTCTTACTTTGAAGCAGAAGGGGATGAGACGAAAAAAGTGGACGCAGCAATCTTTGAGGAAGAGTTGATGACTAGGATTCGACTCAACAACGGAGAACTAGCAGAGGGAGAAGTGGACTTGCTACCCGCTACCGTTCATGCACGTTTTTCGCATCAAGATATACGTCCTACCAAAGCTCGAATCAGTAAGCAATCATCAGAAAATAAGACCATCTACACAATAGAATATTTTCACCAAAATCGAACCTTCACCATAGAAGTGCAGTCCGATTTTCCTTACAAAATATTGGCTTGGTCAGAAGATAATGGCGATGGTTTGGTGACGACTGCTAAATTGAAAAAAGACTTGCACGTTCCTTATTGGTCGAAACACGATAAAGCAGATGAAGGATTGCGAGCGGTGCTAGAGTTGGTGAAATAGCAAGCAAAAAGGTAGGCGCGTCGGTAGGCTACTTGGTTTTTATTAGCGATCAAATTGACATTTTTCTTGATACTTTTCAGGATGATGAAAAAATGATGTAACTTTATCTTAGTAACGATCAAATAATAACTTCCCGATTTATGACCAAGCGTAGGTAAGGCATCCTCGCCCGTCCGCTTTGCGGTTCATTCGCTTGAATGTTCTTAACATTCACCCTTTGGGATCGCTCACTCATGCTAGCGGTTCTCTTCGTTGAAAAGATACTTAATCTTTTCTGCAAGCAA
>JBCDKV010000463.1:0-4726 GCA_038746215.1 Bacteroidota bacterium
CTCATTTTGACCGAGCAGATTTTGTTCTGCTACTACTCAGCAAAAGGGATGCAAGGGTTCCCTTTTCTGAGTCTAACGTAGGAATCCTTTTGGCTGGCGAGGCTTTTTAACATTCTCGCAGTGTTGCTTGCAGAAAAGATTGAGTATCTTTTCAACGAAGAGAACCGCTAGCGGGTGGGATGCCTTACCTACGCTTGGTCACAAATCGGGAAGTTATTATTTGTCCGTTACTTACATCTGTCTGCTCCTCTACGTTCACTAAAAAAATATTTTGATACCACACCAAGTCACAAACCTATACCTTCGCTTATTAGCTATCAGCAGTGCTTGTATTTTTGCGGGCAGAGCCTACAACTACTTCTTTTGGGGTAGTCCCATTCGCGTTCTTCTTTGGGACCAAGATCTCTTTTCCCCCTTTGTGGAAAATGTGCTAAGGATGACTTGGGAAGCATACGCTGCGAATACACAAGTGAGTACTTATTTGGACATTATGACTAAAGTAGGTGCGCTTTTCTTTCTGTTGTGTTCCCTTGTCAGCTTCTTGATTCTTTTTAAAAGAAAAACCTATCTACTTTCTTTCTTGTACATAGGCAGCTTTGTGCTAGTTTGCCACGCCTTACTCGAAATGAAAGATCATTTTTATCATTACGCGCAGTTTTTTGAACACGGCATTCAAATTGGAACGCCTTTGCTGCTCGGATGGGCAGTTTTTCATCCAAATCGCCAGCAACGGACGCTGAGCCTCGCCAAAATTTTGATTGCACTTACCTTCGTTGCCCACGGCTTGTATGCGATGGGGTTCTATCCCGTTCCTGGACATTTCATTGATATGACGATTAGTATTTTAGGGATTTCGGAAGATCAAGCCCGCTTGTTCTTGAAAGTAGCAGGTATATTGGATCTGATTTTAGGTGTTGCGCTATTCCTACCAAAAATAGATCGCTATGCCTTAATGTATGCCGTGCTGTGGGGTTTCCTGACTGCTTCAGCACGCATCGTAAGCGGATTTGAAGCAGATTTTGTAGCTACCAGCTTACACGTCTATGCTTGCCAGACCGTTTTCCGATTGGCGCATGCTTTGACACCGCTTGCAGCATTGTTACTATTGAAGGACATGGAAACGAAATAACTATGGACTATTATTTACATCCGCAAAACGCTTTTCAGCGTATCTGGCAAGAATATTTGGCTTATGATCGCTTGATCGTTGCCTACGATTTTGACAACACCGTGTACGATTACCACCAAAATGGATGGACGTTTGAAGCTACTATAGCACTCCTCCGATCTCTAAAAGCCATTGGCTGCTACCTCATTGTTTTCACTGCTCGCGAGGAAATAGCGTTCGTGGAGCAGTACTGCCAGCAACAACAAATTCCTTTTGACCGTATCAATGAAAATGCCCCATTTATCCGATCTAAAGCGCGAAAAATTTATTACAATGTCCTATTAGATGATCGTGCGGGGCTAAAAGCGACCTACGATTTATTGCAACAACTCATTCAGCGTATTATGCTACAACAAGAACTACAAGACTTACTATTGCCCATACTCGAAGAACGGGGCAAACGATATCAAAAAAACAAAAATATCTTTGCGCGAAAAGCAAGGGAAGGGGAAGCGATTGCTACGATCACAAAAGATGGTTTGGAGACCCAAAATACCGCCAAAGCAAACAGCTACGTCATTCGCAACCAAACGCAAGCACAGGAAGAATATATTATTGACGCTCAAAAATTTGAACAAAAGTATGATTTCCTGCAATCGGCAAAAGATGGTTGGTCGGAATACCTATCCAAAGGGAAAATTCAAGCCATCGAACTGACTGATAATCTTTTAGCAACACTGCAACTCGACGATCCGTTCTATTTCATAGCTGCTTGGGGCGAAAGAATGATCGCCCGCAAAGGTGATTTTATGGCTTGTCCGCAAGGAGGACGAGAGATTTATCGAATCGCTAGGAAGGAGTTTTTTGAGACTTATGTATTATTGAAATAGATCATTTGCTGCTGCTTTTGGAAAATAAAAAACCATCTGCTAACACTTATTTTAGTATTTATTGAACACTCATATTTCATGGTAAAAGACGTAATCCTAGGCTTAGTAGTTGGAGACGCTTTGGGCGTTCCTGTTGAGTTTGAATCCAGAGCTGCACTGAGTAAAAATCCTGTAAAGGGTATGCGTGCTCATGGTACTTATCATCAGCCAAAAGGGACTTGGTCCGATGATAGTTCCCTAACTTTTTGTTTAATGGAGGGCTTAATGAATGGCTACGATTTAGTCGCCATTGCTAGCGCGTTTGTTGCTTGGAAAACACAATCTAAATGGACGCCACATGGTCGCGTTTTTGATATTGGTATCACGACTAGCAAGGCAATAAGTACGCTAGCAGTTACCTTGAATCAGAAGAACTACGGTGCTTTAGATTATTTATACATCAATGCTAGTGAATACTCCAACGGCAATGGTTCGCTGATGCGTATTGCGCCCTTATATTTCTATTTGAAGGACAAAGGAATAGCTGCTAACTTCGATCAGATATGGGCAGTTTCTGCATTGACGCACGGACACATCAGAGCGGCGCTGTGCTGTTTGTTTTATCTCATCTTGCTAGATGAACTAATTACGGCTAAAGATAAAAAAGTGGCTTACTCGAATACCCAAAAGAGATTCAATCAATTTGCTGAAAAACGTCAGATCAATTCTTCTGAATTACAGCTCCTCAAACGCATTACACAGGGCGATATAGCGAATGCTGCTGTCGAAACGATCAAATCGGATGGCTACGTAGTACATAGTTTAGAAGCTTCAATTTGGTGTCTAATGAATCATCATACTTATGTAGAAACTGTGCTCGCAGCCGTCAATTTAGGGGAAGATACAGATACGACTGCGGCTATTGTTGGTGCGTTAGCAGGTGCTTTGTACGGCATAGCACAAATTCCAGAAGAGTGGCTTTCAACAATTGTAAATGTAAAAGACATTGAAGATTTGTGTAAGCGATTTGCAGCAAACCACACTTAAACAACACCGTATTTTTTTAACTTATTGCTCTTTAAAATTAGGTGTGTACGAAGTTTTAAGCAACACTCGAAATAAATCTTAGTAAAGTTCCTGAAATCGCGCAACAAGTATGCCCAAAAGTTTTTGTGGGCAGAAACGAGAGTATACCTGAATGGGTGCTACAATAAATTATATAGGATGTAGGTACCTCCTTCTTGTATAAACCACTGATGCACATATACTGCAAACGGGGTAAAAAAGTGCTTTCATTTTTGAAAAAACAGGTTTCATTCACATCATTTACCGCTAAATTTGAGGGTAAGTTTTCGCTGAGTAGGAGGTCGACACCTCCTCAGCGAATCAAGGTTTTTTTAAGGACAAAGAAGCGATTCTCGCTTCTTTGTCCTTAAAAACCCTTGAGCAAATTTGGCAGGCTCGATGCCGCCAAATTTGAAAGTACACCTAGTCGCTTGTATTTGAAAATGTCAAGAGAACAAAATGCACTTTTTTATCCCAAACGGAGTATAGGATTCAATTCAACCTCCGCATCACCTCCTCCAACAAGCCGCGCTTACTACGACTAATCGGAATACTCACATCTTGTACTCTCAGCAAGTTATTCCTAAAATCCACCGCTTCGATCTGCTGCAACTGTACGATGTACTGCCGATGAACACGCAAGAAATCCTTGGAAGGCAAATTTTGTTCTAGTCTAGTTATGGGCAGCCGAACGACATACTCATCGGCGTCCAAAGTGTAGATATTACAGTAGTTATCATTGGAATGTATATATTGAATATCAGGGATATAAATTTTTTCATAGACCCCATTTCTTTTGATGAATAGGTGATGTTTAGCAAAAAGATTGTCTGCTTGTTCTACTTGTACCTTTATTTGTTGAAAAGCATTTTGCAAAGCATTGGCAATCGCAGCTTGTAAGCTGTATTTACTAATGGGCTTCACCAAATAAGCGAGCATTTTAGATTGTTGAGCGGCTTTGAATACTTGCTCATTTTGGAAAGAGGTCACATAGATAATCGGAATCTCAAAGGCTAGAATCCGCTGTCCTAATTCTGTCCCCGTCATCTTTCCATTCAAGTCAATATCCATTAATATTAAATCAGGACGATGTTCATAGATAAAGTCATAAGCAGCCTCTCCATTGTCTATGTGCGCCAGAGGATGATAGCCCATTTCTTTCAAGAGCAGCTTTAGTTCTAGTGCAAAAGAAAGATCATCTTCAACGATTAGGATATTTAGCTTTGTTTGACTCATATTGCAAATGATGGAAGCGTGCTTTTTTTGTTATTTGATTTTCATTCCTTAAGTGCTCAGACAACTATAAATTGCTTATTGGCGCGCCGTCGCCTTTGGCTCTGCCCTCCAAGTCCACCACGAGGCCACGAGTGCTGCAAGCGCAATGTTGCCGAGTTTTGTAGTAGCTTAAATATGTCTAAGCACTTACTTGACATTTTTTATTTCCCTTTTTGGATTAAAAATATCCATTTCTTCCCTTTTACTTATCCATTCACCACAAATATCGCAAGATCAAACAATTTGATGACAATGCCCACTTGGTGGTTTTGAAAGCCGTGTCTTTTTTTGCATACAAATCCCTACTTACACACAAAACGGATGAAATGAAACAAGTACACATCACGCTCCTCATATTTTTATTTTTCAGCTTCAACATTAGCCTCGCCAACAAAGACAGCCTCTGGAC
>JBCDKV010000464.1:0-4718 GCA_038746215.1 Bacteroidota bacterium
ACACGTACTTTTTTTGAAACACATAGAAACATAGAACACATAGAGTAGCGTTTTTTTGCAAAAAAACTATGTGTTTCTACTGTGGCTATGTGTTTTATAATCAATTATTTACGTGCTACTTGTTTCAAAAGTCTTGTTTTTGCGCAAACTTTTACAAGTATGTACTACATAGAAACACATAGATGTTATGACCTAATTTTCAGTAAACTATCTCAGTATTCTTAATGCCTTAGTGGTTTGTTTTATATCAATGCGCAGTAATGTGTATTAACAACAAATTTAGGCAATAATCAAAAGAATATCAAGCACTTATGCACAGCGAATCTTTCTTATTTCCTTTCGTACACGAATATTAACCATTCATACACCAAAGCATACCATTCATAAAGATCGCGCTCGTGGTTTTGGAAATAAAAAACTGGAGTTATAAGTAAGCTTATCCGCTTGCTTCACACCACTGATTCCTTTTGCACGCACCTACGAAGAATACCACCACAAAAGTAATCTTGAATATGCTTGAACACTAAAATTTGGGTTAGAAATAGTAGGACTTATTTTTCAAAAACTTGGACATATGTTACATTAGGTTGGAATTTGAACCCACTGGATCGGTAAGCCCTTAGGATTGCCGAGCCTACTGTTACTAGCTGCTCGGCAATCCTTGGGACTTACCGATCAGTATACTTTTACAACCTCAGAAGAGTAGCCGTGCCACCCCAGCCAATAGCCAACAGCTAATTGCCAACAGCCAATAGCCAATCCTCAATCAAGCGTCTCACCAGCTCGCATTTTTACCTCCTTCTCAATATGTTGACAAATCAATTGCAACTGAAAAGACTCAATTTCTTGATCTTTATTACTCAGATAATCGAGCATTCTTTCTAATGTGTCGGCTTGATATTTGAAGGGTGCAGTTGAAAAATCACCTTCCAACAGAGCCGGTTGGGTAATGGCTTCTACGGCTTGTTTTCTTTGTAGTGGTTGTAAGTGATAGCGATTGCTTAAAATCATCGGGATTTCATCTGATAAGCGATCCAAAAGACTCAAGCGATCCGAACGAATGGCGAAAATCACCTTCACTTCCACGGGACTGTGCCAATCTAGGTCGGCTGTTGTTCTTTTAGCAAATGGAATTTTCCGCAAATTGGCTTGTATTTCCGTAGGCAATCGCTCTCCCAATAAATCAGCGATACCAGAAATTAGGTCAAATTGGTTGGCTTCGCTATGCTCAAAAAACTCCTCGAATTGGTCGAAAATCAAAACGGGCGTGGCATTGCCTTCGCGCTGTGGAAAGGTACAGGCTTTGATGTATGACCACAATCCTGCCGTTTCTTTGTTTTTTCCCGTATGCTTTTGTAATAAATCCTCGTCCAAATAAGCCGAAAGTCCTGCTTTGACTACTTCTAAAGGGGCAAGCGTAGGGTCTTGCAATCGAATTTTAATGGCTTGGTACAAATCGGATTCTAAAAGAGGGATGAGTCCCGCATTAATCAGGGAACTTTTACCAATGCCCGATTTAGCAAATAGCACGACCAATTCCTGCGCTTTGATGCTAGTGTACAATTTTTTGATGTCGTCTTTCCGCCCAAAAAATAAGTCTCTTTCGGCGTACTCGAAGGCGCGAATACCAGGATAGCGATTCTTCATAAGTTGAGGCGTTTTTTAAGTTCTTGTGCAATTTCAAAACAAGCCTCATCGGCATTCGTCCAACTATCGTCTGCAATGGGTTTTTCGTTGGTGGGCAGTACTTGTAGCGAACGCAATTCTCGAATCGCACGCCAAGTACAATGACGCACCAAAACTGGAATTAAATTGACGTTGCGCTCGGCTTTTTCATCAATCGCCCACTCCAAATCTTCGTCCAATATCTGATCGTCCGATAGAAAATCGCTACTCATCAACAGCATGATCGTATCCGCTGCTTTTATTTTTTCTTCCCGATTGAGTTCTTCTCCAAAATCGACTCGATTGGTATGCCAAACTTCCAATTTTCCTGCTTGCTCTAAGGGACGCAATTGTTTTTCCAACTGCTCCAAATGAGCGCGATCTGCTTCGTTATCAGAAAAGGCAATGTAAACGCGATGCGCACGTCCGCTGTCGGGATCGACGACTCGTTTCTTAATTTCCTGAATGAAGTCGTCTATTTTTTCGTCCAAGAAAAGAAAATTGAAATTCTCCTCATAGAAAGTCTTGGTAGTATCCGTGATGGGGTAATTGTCAGATTGCGGCGAAATCGGGCGGTTTTCTTTGCCTAGATAATTGAAGTTCAGGTTCATGGAATCCAGCAACAATCGAAACTGCCAGCTCTGCATGTCGAAGCCAATGAAAAGATAGGTTTTGCGTCGATCAAAATAACTGAGTACTTCGTCTGGAATCGGTGGATCGCCTTTCACGGCATTTCGGATAAATTCCATTTGGTCGGTTTCCGTCAAAACCAATGACTCTTTTTCGCGCAGCGTCCCAATTAGATTATACACCAAAGGTGAGCGTTCCGTGATCTCGTCGATGTCAATAGCTGCCGTTTCTTTGTGCCGACGACTATCGCCCGTCATCTGAAAATTGTAGTGTCGAACAATTGGGGTTTTGTCTGCTTCTCGCAGTGCTTTGATGATGAAATTATCGAAATTGACATTGATAATTACCTTCACGGGCAAGGCGGCTATGGCTTGGTAAGCAGCAGGAAGATCGGTCTGTTTTTGTTCTTCGTAAAAATCTTCTGCCAAGTCCTCTAAATCTACCCTTCGCACCTTGTCCATGCTCAAAAAACGTTGCGAAATGTAGGACAAATTGCGCTTACTTTTTTCGCTGTAGGCAACTTTGTAGCGATCCAATTCGGCGGCGACATAGATGGATAATTGCTCCATCAAAGGCATTCTCCTACTACCCATTGCCGTCGTGGATACCTTTGGACCGAGCAGCAAAATGCAACGCTGCTTTTGAAAATCTTTCCGGAGTAGTTCCCAATCTATCGCCATAGTGCTATGAGTTTTTTCGTCTTGATTTTACTAATTTATAGGCCTTCCGATGGTTTTACGATATCCTCTGACATCTCCTCTCCACTCAAAATAATTTTTTCAAATTGCTTACAATATCCGCGTAAGCAGCATCTTCATTTTTCCATTCTGCCACCGCTTTTCGATTGGAGGGTAGCATCCTTAAATTTTTCAGGAAACTTTCTTCCATATCTACCACATTAATGTGAATCGGAATGATACGCTTTTGCAGGGTTTTTGCCTTTTCTGCCAATTCATGGGTGGTGAATAAAAACATAAAAGTGATTAAGCAGAAAACATAGTCCGAGTCTGCTAGATGTGCTTCTATCTCTGCTGCTTCGTCCGTCCCAAACTCAAACTCGTGCATGTCGAATAGCTCAATTTTTTTGGTGCGCACGAACAGGTGCAAGAATTTTTTCAGCTTCGCCACTTGTTCTTTGTCCTCAAAATCGTACATCAAAAAGCATTTGGGACAAGTCTTAGCCGTTTTTATGGACTTAGGCTTCGAAGGAGTGACAGTGCGATCAGTGGCAATGCCTTCTGGGTGATTGGTAATGGTCGTGAGTAGTGCTATGGTATCGTAATTGATTTTGGCGTGTTCGCGATTTTCTTCTTGGTAGGAAAGGATGCCAGCACGACTATCTTTATTGACTTTGTGCAGTCTGCCACTTAGACTTAAAATCTCTGATTCGTAGGCAGGTGCGACGGTGCGAAGCTGTTGTAGTGCTTCCTCTATGTTTCCTTCTGCAATGAGTGTTTTTATTTGATCCATATTGTGCTTGGGAATGATGAAATAATAAATTCAGGTTTTTGAACTAGAGATTTTGTTACCAGATTTTATCAAAAAACGTAAGCATAGCTACGGTGAGGCTTTTTGATGAAGTCTGGAAGCAAATATATACAAAGGAAAGCGAACAAAATAACCTTCGACTCAAAGTTACGCGATTTGCTAAAAATGGCAATGAACTAATCCATTTGAAAGCACTGGTGTTATAAGGAGAGCTTATTCGCACTAAAATTTAACGTAACAATATGAGTCAAAAGTCAAATTTTCATACGATCATCAATAGTGAACGTCCCGTCTTAATTGATTTCTATGCCGATTGGTGTGGTCCTTGCAAAAGCTACAGTCCGATTATTCAGCAGTTAAAAAAAGATTTGGGCGACCAAGTAAAAGTGATCAAAATTGATGTAGATAAAAATCCAACTTTGTCCAATAACTTGAATGTGAGAAGCATTCCAACTACTATGATTTATCAAAATGGACAACTCAAATGGCGAGCAATGGGTGCGCAATCTTTAGTAGTTTTGAAGCAGCAGATCGCTAATTTACAGGCAAGCTAAAATCATAAACACATCGCTCGAAAGTGCAAGCACAAGTATTATACTGCGTATGGGATAGAAAAGTGCATTTCTATCTTTGTTGACTTATTGAACTGTTTATTCGGCTACAATTCTAGCGTTGTAAAATTTGAGGTCTTGATGACGGACAACTTCAAGCTTGCCTGTCATCTGTGATGCTAGAAATGACAGGCATTTTGGAAATGGAACTCAGATCATCTTATTTACAACTAGTCGTGTACGAGGTTTTTAGTAATATTCAAAATAAGCCTTGGTCAATCCCTTGAGATCGCGCAACAAGTATGCATGAAGGTTTATTATGGACAGAAACACAAAATTTCCCTATTTTTTCTGGAAAAAATAGGGAAATTTTGTGTTTCCGTC
>JBCDKV010000465.1:0-4697 GCA_038746215.1 Bacteroidota bacterium
ATTTTAATGATTGCTTGGGCATCCAAAGACTTCGAGACTTCAATTGCTGCGGGCAGAAATCCTGCTTTGATGTCACAAGATAAGGTCTGGTCGGAAGTCATCCTAGAGTGGAATCCAGTCTTAGATAGCATTGTTTGGCAGTGGGATGCTTGGGATCATTTGGTGCAGGATTTTGATAGGAGCAAAGCCAACTTTGGAAATCCCAAAAACTTCCCCGAGTTAATTGATCTCAATTACGACGAACACGATGGACATCCCGATTGGTTACACATCAATTCCATTGACTACAATCCTGTCTTAGACCAAATCGTTTTGAGCGTCCCTTACTTCAACGAGTTTTGGGTGATAGATCACAGCACCACTACCGCCGAGGCGGCTAGTTCAGCAGGTGGTAATAGTGGAAAAGGCGGTGATCTGCTCTATCGCTGGGGCAATCCGATGACTTATGATGCTGGGACAGAGGAGCAACAACAACTTTTTTTCCAACACGATGTACAATGGATGAATCCAAAAGCAGGAGCAGGCGAAGAAGACTATGGTAAAATCATCTTATACAACAATCGCTTACCCGACCTGACCTCTTCCGTCAATTTTATAGCTACGCTTACCAACGAAGCCTATCAAATGGAAGAAGGCGTCTATTTACCAAACGTTTTTAAACAAACTGTGAAACATCCAGCAGAAGAAAAACGAGCCTATTCAACAGGACTGTCCAGCGCGCAATACCTTCCAAACGGAAATATACTAGTATTGGCAGGTAGACATGGCTTTGCATACGAGATAAGTCCAGCCAATGGAATTGTATGGAACTATATTGTCCCACTAAAGGCAGGTAGAGCCGTGAACCAAGGTGATACGCTAAGTATCAGCAATAATACAACTTTCCGAATGACCCGCTACGGATTAGATGACCCTGCTTTTGAGGGAAGAAATTTGACACCACAAGGTTATTTGGAATTAAGTCCCAACGAAGGCTTCTGCGGACTGGTCAATATCCATGAAACGATTGACGTTTCTTCCATCAAACTCTTCCCCAATCCAGCCCAGCATAGCATCAATATCCAAATGGAACGCCAGCAACTCATTTATATTTATGACGTACTCGGCAGAAGGGTACAAACACTAGAAACCCAGCACCAACAGCAAAACATAGATGTGAGTACTTGGCAAAAAGGCGTCTATTATTTGCAAACGGAATACGGGGCAGTGCAGCAGTTTGTAGTGGATTAGTGCTTATGGGATTAAACTTCAATCGGATAGGCTGATGTTATCTTTTACTGCATTTTACCTAAAAACAGCCTGAGTCAATACCAGAAAATCGCGCAACAAGTATGCTCGATAAGTCTCTTCGGACGGAAACACAAATTTTTCTTGAAAAATTTGTGTTTCCGTCCATAAAAAACTTTGGGCATACTTGTTGCGCGATCTCAGAAGCTTTCTCAGACTTGTTCCGAGTATTGCTCAAAACTTCGTACACGCCTAATTCGATCTTCGAAAAACAACATCATTTCTGTCCAAAGAGACCACCTAAAATATCAACGAAAAGCATAAAAAGCGCTCCTTTACCCACTATACTGATTAGCCAAAGCCTCAATCTGTGGCGCAACTTCATACAGCATATTAAAATGCGGTTTCATGGTCGCTGCCGATTGTGGATATAAATACATATAGATGTACAGTCCTTTCTCGGTGACCCAAGCTAGATTGCCGTTGTGCTTGCTGAAGGCGGCTTTCTGTCCTAAGTTATAGACTTCTTGGTAAGGTGGAATGTCTCTAGCGTCATCTTTTTTCAGTCCTTGATTGAGTATGCTTTGTAGGTATTGCATATTACCCGCAGCAATTCGATAGCCAATGACAAAAGCGCGCGAACCAGCTTCACTGGAATACATGCACTGGCAAGCACTTGCATTGCCATCGGGTGATGTCCTACTGATGAGCTTAATATCGCCATCTCTAAATTTTGGAAAGCTATTGCGTACCCATTCCTCACTGATAAGTTGGCAGGCTTCCTTGATTTGTCCCGTAGCGGCAGAAGCTTGTAGCGCTGTTTCCCCATCCTTGTCTGGTGTAGGTGCAGAAAGGGTATTACTAGTGGCAGCATCGGGGGTAGTTGCTACGTCCGTTCCCACTTCATCTTGCTGGCTAAGGCCATTATTATTGCTATCTTCTTGACAGTTCCAAAGCAGCAAAGTGAGTGCTAAGAAAAGTATTGTTCTGCTGGTACTCATATCTCTATTTTTGGCAAAGATAGCCTTTTCTCCATAAGATTTTGTTAAGGGAATTTGTAGAAAATAAGCTACCCAAATTTTGCGAAGTTATTTTTTCTTTAGTCAAGGCAAAAAACGTAGGCATAGCCATAGCTACGGTGAGGCTTTTTAACGCAGAATAAAGGAAAAAGAACGAGTAAAATGGGTAGGTTATATTTTACAAATTCCCTAAGCGTTTTGTAACGATATTCTATTAAAGTTCTGCTAAGAAGAGGGCACAGCCGTTAAACTTCTTTAAAGCCTAATATCGGTTCATTAAATTCGTTTAATATTGCAAATACTTTGTCTGCTAAGCGACAAGCGGGCTTATTAATGGACATCAAGATTAGAGAAGTCAGATCGCTTCGCTGTCAGAAAAGCTGAAATTAACATAGAGTATTGATTATCAATCTGTTTCTTTTACTTATGATAAATACTCAATTGAAGAAAACGATCTTTCAAGATTCCTATCTTGAAAGTGCTATCTACTCGTTTCCTAACGAGTCCATTAAAAAGCTCGTTAGGAAACGAGCAGGTAACAACGTTAAGTTAGGAAACTTAACACATCGTGTACAATGGATTGAGTATTTACAACTTCTGACAGTCCTAGAGGGACGATCTAACCTCTGACTTAAAATGTCCACTGGTAAGACAGGAGAGGGAAAGAAAATCCTTACACGCTTGCAATTAAGCATATAAACAAATTGACTATAATAGTCAGACTAAGAGCATTTTTGGAGTACTATCTTCCTGTAAACCAATATTTTACGAACCTGACTTTGAAAATAATCGCTCGTTTATCGAGATAAAGTCGCGAGTATTTTCTTCGTCAGAACCGTAAACTATTGATTTACAGTTCAAGCCTACTCCAAACAAGCTCTAAAACCATTCAATTATTATGAGAAACATTTTTGTATTACTGATTTGTCTAAGCACGGCTACCATTAGTTTTGCACAAATAGACGTTAGAACAAACCCAATTAATGCCATTTTTGGTAATCCTGACATTTCTGCTGAATTTTCTGCTGCGCCTCAGTTTGGGGTAGAAATCGTTGCAAACCCTATATTGGGTGGAGTTTTGAATTTCAGTCTTCCCGATGATATAGACTATCGGCGCAGAGGATTCAAAGGATTTATTGCAGGTAAATACTACTTCAATGAAGAAAAAGGAATGGACAATTTAAGCGTAGGCTTGTATTTAAAAGGAAAATATGTAAATTATTCTGCCAAACAAGATGGACAATCGAGTGAGAATGCAGCGCAGAATAAAGTAGCACTTGGCGTACTGGTTGGACAGAAATGGGTATCTGATAATAATATCACTTTTGGCGTAGACTTAGGGATTGGTAGAAGTCTTATCAATCGAATCAATCTAGAGGATGAGGAAAGTGCCACGGTCGATTTTGCATCTGTACCTTTCTTCAATTTTGATGGTATCCTTAGGGTTTCTATTGGCTATCGTTTTGGTGGGCAGTAATTGCTATTTCCTTGAACCCAAAAAGCAATACATCTACTGTGTATGGGATAAAAAAGTGCATTTCCATTTTTGTTGATTTGTGGAACTGTTTATTCGTTTAATACGCTTAGGATCAACGCATTGCAGTTCAATGAATAAACAATTTAAACAGCTATATTCGTCTGCATAAATTTATCCCTTTTACAGTATAACTGAATAAAAGAACAGGAGTCATCCTAGCGATAGGATGGCTTTTTTATTTGGAATCGAGCGTGTACGAAGTCTTACTTTTCTTAACATTTAATTAGGCATAGTTCAGGTCGATGCCATAAAATCGCGCAACAAGTATGCTTAGTAAATCTCTTCGGACGGAAACACAAAGTTTCACTATTTTTTTTAAAGAAAAATAGTGAAACTTTGTGTTTCCGTCCATAAAAAACCTTTGAGCATACTTGTTGCGCGATCTCAGGAGCTTTACTTAGGACTTATTTCGATTGTTGCTCAAAACTTCGTACAAACCTAATTTGGAATCAAAAATAGAAGGGCAGTTCTCACTGCTCCTTAGCTTTCAATGCAAATAACATCAAAATAGCGCACTAAGAATTGAAATATCACGTTTGCTTTCATATTGATTTTTCAATAAATATGATATTTTTGCCCCATATGGGATGCGAATTGAATAAAATTCGGTTCTTGAACTAGCAAATTTTGATCTCAGTTTGTGCTTCAAAAACCGCATATAGCCTAGCTACATAAGGCTTTTTTAAGTGCGAAATGAGATCAAAAGATGCTTTCAAGGATCGAACGTCATTTAGTTCGCGTTCCTACACTACACTGCCCGATAAACATGCTAAAACAGAGACCTATCTCTTCCTAGAAATTTACCTCATGGTGGGTTTCAATACTGCCGCTACTACAAAATCTTAACAGAAATAAATGAATGCTTTATTTGATGAACTCAATATAGCGTTCTATTTTTACGTATATTATATATA
>JBCDKV010000466.1:0-4696 GCA_038746215.1 Bacteroidota bacterium
CACCTGCTAATCCACCCGCTATGCTTTCTACTTTCTCCAAACCTTCGACTTCCAAGCCAATTTCTGTCAATACTTCCCCTACTTGCTCCACCTCCAAATCAATTTGCAGGTAATCTTTCAGCCAATTCAGTGATATATTCATTGTATTTGTTCGATTTAGGAACGAGACATTAATAAATGTTCATTCTTGAGACAGTTATTTTTTGCTCAGCTTGAGCTTCAAAAACCGCGTATAGCCTAGCTACATAAGGCTTTTTTAAGTATAAGTTCAAACTGAGGACAAAAGAACGAATCAAGCGTGAGTAGTTCTTGTTGACTCGTTTCTGAGGCCGCAAAGATAAAAATATGCGAATAATGTGGGTAGGAAAGCGATTTTGTTTTTCTTAGGAAGACAACAGACCAAACCGATAGGCATGGATTTTTTCAGAGATTCTTCCCTAGGAAAGCGATCATTGAGCTATTAATACAAAGACATAAATAAACATATAAATTAGATGTATAATCGCACTCAGATTTTATTAAGATGAGCAAAAATCATTTCACGCAAATCTTTGACTTTATCCATCCCACCCTTATCGTCGATACGTTCTACTCCATACTTGTCATAGAATGCTACTGATAGGGTTAGAAAACGATGAATAAGGTCAGATGGCACAGCTTTCTGTCTGCTCAATTTACCGTTGATGAAGAAACCTGCACTGTAAAGCAAAACGTAGACATGATCGGGACGTTTCATTCGCTCTACGAGTTGTAAGATTAAGTCAATGTCAGGTTCATCATATACACTCGCCATAAGTCGGTTGCAATCATACCACTGCCAAATACTGATGCGACCAATATCTTCTTGCACACTACTTGCTTTAGCAGGCAGATATGTTTTTAACAAAAATTCCCATGCTTTCTTCTGTTTTTTGAAGCAACTAAGGTGATGATTAAATCGTAACTCATCTGCGTCCTTTTGTTCCTTATCAGTTAGTACACTACTCGCTTCAAGTTGATCTAAAAACCTAGGAATGATCGGGTGCTTAAAGTGCTGCCTTGCAAGCCAAATCGCCAATCTAGGCGGCATATATTTTATTTGACTTTCCAGTATCATTAAACCTGCTGTAGCATCAAGTTGTAGGAGCGACCAGATAACAAAGTGTGGATAGGCGCTTGGATGATTGCTCATGTGCTGATCTATCCTTTCTCGATTCAAATAGATTTTTCTATTCATCCGAATAGCAAAATATCCCAAATACTCCACCACTTCTGTTTGCTGTTCTGCTGACCAATTGATATCTGATACTCTAGTAAGCAAATATCGTACATCTGTTTTCAAAGGTACGCTTTGCTCAATGGTGAGCAGCTTTTTCGTTCGTAAAACACTATCAAAAAGCGGCTTAATTCCTACCTCCCAATCTTCTGCCGTGTATTTTTTGTACTTTTTTGGGTAGTAATCAATCGAAGCTCTGCACCCTTGCCTTAAAGATTGGGATCTTAGTGGTGTTGATGAAGCCACAATACAAAAAGTGATAGTAATAATTTGAATAATTTTTCCTGCATCCATACTGAATAATTAGGAGTGCACGAAGCTCTGTTTTTCTTAATATTCTGATCGAATATGGTCTGAGTCAACGCCATGAGATCGCGCAACAAATATTACTCAAAACTTCATACACAACTACTTAATGATAATAGATTAGTGACACATATATTTATATACGTTGAAAACAGAAATCTATTTCATCCATTTGTAGAAGCTTTCCAAAGTGAAACTAGCAGCAAACTAACTAGGAGAAAAGATTTAAGTAACAATTGAAAAATAAATTTGCGTTCTTTGTTCTTTGAGAATGGAACGAAAAAAAACAGTTC
The DNA here is from genome assembly GCA_038746215.1 of Bacteroidota bacterium. Classification (GTDB taxonomy): domain Bacteria; phylum Bacteroidota; class Bacteroidia; order Chitinophagales; family Saprospiraceae; genus JAAUTG01. The sequence goes on from JBCDKV010000466.1 coordinate 1,855, forward strand.
GCAGACCAATTATTAATAGCCAAACAAGCACCAAAGTCTACCTATTTCAAGCACCACCTACATTCTAAAAATTAAAGCACCATGACTATTTCACCTAAGCTGATTAGGAGGTATTTTAGCCTTATGTTACTGCTATTTATTGTCGCATCAGCCGCTACCCAAGTACAAATCAAAGATTTTCGACCGTTCAAATTTCAGCTAGCAGAAAGTTTTTCGCCAATTGATACCGCTGAGCAACAGCAAGCCATTGCGGAGATCGTCAAACTACAAGCAAGCCTGCAGGAAGCGGACATTAACACCATAAACTACTGGAATGCTTCCTATCCATCCTACCGCTGGCATCAAATTATGATGGAAGTCAGTCGAGCACATAAAGGACATAAGAATGGAGGTAGAGTAGCCATTTTGCATCTCTCCATTTACGACGCTCTAGCAGAGGTGTGGAAGCATAAAAAACAACATCAGACGAAAGCCCCATTTCGACAAAATGCCGAGGTGAGACAATTAGGACGAGCCAGACCTTATTCTAGTTTTATTTGTGAATGGAGTGCAGCGGCAGGTGCTGCCCACGCCGTCATTGGGTATTATTTTCCCGATCAAAAGCCGTATTTGGATAGTTTGTTGACTCAATTCGAGACGGCACGCCTTGGCACAGGTTTGCAGTTGTCCACAGACATAAAACGAGGCATACGCATTGGTCAACGAATTGCAAATCAGTACATTGAGTACGCCAAAACGGATCGAACGGACAGAACTTGGAAAGGACAAGTGCCCAGCGCAGATAGTCTTTGGTCGGGTGAACCCAGCAAATGGGATCCGATGAAACGTCAATGGCAACCACTTACTTTGCTAAGTCCCGATCAATTCAGACCAGCACCGCCGCCCACCGATTGGACAGCAGATATGGAAGAACTCCGCAGCTTCAACGCTACACATCAGACCAGTGCTATTGCTTGGAAGTGGAAAAATGCTCCCGTTTGGGACAATCTTTTAGAGCGCAAAATATTAGCGTATGATTTGAATCCATTGGAAGCTGCTTTTGCAAGTGCCATCTTTCATACCGCTCGATTTGATGGAATCATTGCGGCTTGGGATGGCAAATATCACTACTGGGGTATTCGTCCTTTTCAGTACGACCCAAGCTTCCAACCCATCCTAATAGATACGCCCAATTTCCCTGGCTATCCCGCTGGCCACACCACCGTGGCGGGTTCAATTGCAACAGTTTTATCTTTCCTTTTTCCAAGGGACAAACAATTCTTCCACGACATGGCAAAAGAGTGTTCCGAATCTCGTTTTGAAGGAGGCGTTCATTTTCGTACGGATAATGAAGTGGGATTAACGGTTGGCAATCAAGTAGGTGAGCAGGTGATTAAGGTATTTTTGGAACAAGTGGAGCGAGAATAAGAAGGAATCACAACAATGGGAAATGAAAATCTACAAAAATAGCTCAACCTATGCTGAATCGACCAATCTATATTTTCCTATTTCTACTACTATTCGCTGGAGGTCAAGCACAAAACTTAGTTCCCAATGCTAGCTTTGAAATGATTGATGATTGCGATTTTGGATTTGCGGATTTACCCACTGGTTGGGTATCTGGTACGAGAGGCGGCACCCCTGACATGTATCATACTTGCGCTGTTAATCCCAACTTCAGAGTACCGAACATACTGAGTTGCGAGTATCAAACGCCCAGAACGGGTGAAGGCTACGCAGGAATAATCGTTTACGGAGATTTTTCTAGAGAATATCTTCAAATAGAACTGACAGAGGCACTGGAAGCGGGACAAACATACCTCGTAGCATTTTACGTTGCTCCCATATCGGGCTGTAACAACTGGCGGTACACCGACCAAGTAGGGTTAGCGTTTGCAGATCGCCTAATTACCTACGATCCCCTTAATGACGAAGGCGTTTTGTTAACCTTAGCAAGCGCCATCGAACATACCAATGGTTTACTGGACGATGTGGGTAATTGGACCAGTATCAGCGGATGCTACGAAGCGAAAGGTGGAGAAAAGGCGATTATCATTGGGAGTTTCAGGAGTAATGATATTACTACATTAGAGGCTGCTAATCCAGATGCGGTTATTCAAAATTATCTTTTTGTCGACGATGTTTCGGTCTTGAAGTTTGATCCATTGCCAGATACCGTTTTGCTTTGCGAAGAAGCGGTAACCTTGACTGCTAATTTTTTGGATGACCCCATTACATGGAGTACAGGTGTTCGTTCAGATACGATAGTCGTAAAAGCAGGTGGTGATTACTCGGCTCAGGTCAATTTGGATGGCTGTGTTCTAACGGATAGCACCTTTGTTTTCGATCCGCGAACTATTCAAAGTTTTGTTCTGGCAGATACCTTTTGTGTGGGTACAACAGTGTCACTAAATCCAGAAGTGCCTGGTATTTACCAATGGTCGGATGGAAGCAAACAGCCCTTCTTACAAGTAAGTGAAGGCGGCGTGTATAGCGTAGTGGTGGATAATGAATGTGATACTTATTTCTTTGATTATAATATTACTGCAATAGATTGTGGTTGCAACTTCTTTGTTCCAAATATTTTTTCACCAAATCAAGACCAACACAACGATCAATTGGCATTCTATATCAATTGTGATACGCCATTCACCTTCGAGGGATTCTCTGTTTTTGACAGATGGGGCAATCTCGTCTTTTACACCATTGAGCAAGACCTATTTTGGGAAGGCGATTTTCTTGAAAAGCCACTTCAAGCAGGCAATTATGTGTGGCAGCTAGAATTCACGGTCGAAGAACCTGATGAATCCCGAAAAATAGTAGAAACGGGTACGCTTATTTTAGTGCGATGATCAAATACATG
>JBCDKV010000467.1:0-4688 GCA_038746215.1 Bacteroidota bacterium
AAAATAAGTTGAAATTTGTGTTTCCGTCCATAAAAAACCTTTAGGCATACTTGTTGCGCGATCTCAAGCACTTTACTAAGTTTCAAAAGTTTAGCAAAGCTATTATTACCATAGAATGGAGTATTTTACCCGTTATTCGCATTTGTTGATAATGTTTATTTAGTGAAATCAGAAATGCAAAAATCAAAGTCATATGTATATTTCGCTTTCAAAGGAGAATTTAATCCTAATGAAATCACAAATAGAATAGGCATAACTCCTACATCAATTTGGCGAAAGGGAGAATTGAGTCAATCTTCACCTAGCCTCCATCACAGCGAAACCCCTCTTTTCCAAGGAATAAAATCTTCTTGTCCCAAACGGACTGCGTGTGGGGTCTGCTCGCCACTAGCGACCTGAATGAGATACTCCAATAAAGCTTCTCCTTTCGAGCTAATGCTATCTAAACCGCTGATAATCGTACCGGCATTGAAGTCGATGATGTCGTTCATCCTTTCGTATAGTTTCGTATTGGACGACATCTTGATGACGGGCGTAATGGGGTTACCCGTGGGCGTACCTAGACCCGTGGTGAAGACGATGAGATTAGCCCCTGCACCTGCCAAACCAGTCGTACTTTCTACATCATTACCAGGCGTACAGAGCAAGTGTAATCCCGATTTCTGGGCGATTTCGGTATAATCCAGCACATCAACAACGGGAGAAGTCCCTCCTTTTTTGGCTGCACCTGCCGACTTCATTGCATCCGTAATCAAACCATCCTTGATATTGCCAGGCGAAGGATTGTTTTTGAAACCCGAACCGACTGCTTCTGCCCTTTCCGAATACGTCCGCATCAGGTGAGAAAACTTCTGTGCCAAGGCTGGATGTTCGCAACGATTGATGAGTTCTTGTTCTACACCATTCAGTTCTGGAAACTCTGCCAAGATCGTTTTTGCACCCAAAGCCACCAATAAATCGGAGGTATGACCCAGCGTAGGATTCGCAGAGATACCAGAAAATCCATCCGAACCGCCACACTCCAGTCCTAGACTTAATTTAGTGAGTGGTGCGGGTTGTCGTGTTACTTCGTTAGCGGCTGCCAAGCCCACAAAAGTACGTTTCACAGCTTCCTCAATGAAGGCTCTTTCACTAATGCTGCCTTGCTGTTCTAAAATATGAAGTGGCTTCGTAAAGTTGGGATCAATGCGATCAATAGCGGTCTGTAAAAGCTCAATTTGTGCATTTTGGCAACCGAGACTCAGCACCGTCGCGCCCGCTACATTGGGATGCGTAATATAAGCGGCTAACAAACGGCAAAGTGTATCGGCATCTTCACGAGTGCCACCACAGCCACCCTCGTGGGTCAGGAATTTAATGCCATCGACATTGGGAAAAACGCGATTTTGGTGAATACTTTTGGCATCTTTAATGATGGAAGCTCGCAGTAAATCTGTGGCGGTTTGTCCCGATTGGTACTTTTGAATCAATTGCTGTGTATCCACGCTGAATTGATGATGCGTAGCGTAGCCTAATGGCTCTAACAAAGCGGTCTTCATCACCTCTATATTCCGATTTTCGCAAAAAACCAATGGAATCACCAACCAATAATTCATCGTCCCCACGCTGCCATCCGCCCGATGATAGCCCTGAAAAGTACGCCCTTGCCATTTGGTGACATCAGGCGCGATCCACGTCTTTTTCTCTTGTCGAGTATGGAACTGTTGGGTGGCATGTACGGTGTTTTCCGTACTAATTCTACTCCCTCTTGGAATGCGCTGACTAGCTGCTCCCACTAGCACGCCGTACATGTAGAGTCCTTCTCCTTTCGAGACACTATGAACGGTGAATTTGTGCTTAGCAGGAATAAATTCTTGCAATTGAAAATTGCTACCCTGCCACTCGATTTTTGTTCCCGAATCCAAGTCTTGCAAGGCTGCTAGGACATTGTCCTTAGGATGAACTTGCAGATAGGTTTGTTGCATATCGTTTTTTTCGTTTTGTGTCTAATTGCTGTAGAACTGCTGAATTGTATAGTTGTGATAATCGAACAATCGAACAATTTTACAGGCATACAAGATAAAGCAATTCCGCTTATTGATTCAAGGAATGACTACCACATAAGCTTCATTCTAAGTAACAAAAGTTACCTTTCGCTGTTGTGTGTTGGAATTGGGCGATTTGTAATGACTTAAATTCTATCGTCCAATCCGAAATACCTACAACATGGACGCATTAAAAAACTACTTATTACTCCTGCTGCTAGCCTGCATTTGGGGCAGTTCCTTCATCATCATGAAAAAGGCTTTGGTTGTTTTTCCTGCGGAACAAGTAGCGGCTTTGCGTATTTTTATTGCAGCTTTGGCCGTAATTCCAGTGTTGCCTTACAGCCTGAAGCGCACCAAGAAAAAAGACGTTCCGATCATTGGAGTCATCGCCTTGCTGGGTAGCGGTATTCCACCTTTTTTATTCACTTTCGCGCAGACACAAATCAGTAGTGCTTTGGCAGGTGTTTTGAATACCTTGACACCGCTCTTTACGTTCTTGCTCGGATTGCTATTTTTTGGCGTTGTATTTAGGGCGCAGAAATTGATCGGGGTGCTGCTTGGAATGTTCGGGGGCATTTTTCTAATCGTCTTTTCGACGCCCTACAGCCAAAGCGAAAATAATTTGTATGCTTTATTGGTGGTGCTAGCTTCCATGTGCTACGCGATGAGTTCCAATACCGTGAAGCGATATGCGCAAGACATTTCGCCCGTGGCGATTAGTGCCATCAGTTTTTTGATGATCGGCCCTTTTGCTGGCGTATTCATTTTCTCCACCGACTTTTTGGAAATTTTAAATGCTACCGAAGGCGCTTGGACAGCCCTTGGACTCATTGCTATCCTCGCGATCATTGGTACTGCCTTTGCGAATATGATCTTTTTTCAACTTACCCAGCGCACCGATGCCCTTTTTGCTTCTATGGTCACTTATATCATTCCACTGATCGCCATATTTTGGGGCGTATTGGATGGCGAGCGAATTGATTGGACATACGGTATGGGCTTGTTGACGATATTGAGTGGTGTTTATCTCACGAGCTTGAAAAAGGCTCCGAAGTTGGCGACGAGTTGAATAGTCTATGCTGCAAACGGTATAAATATTTGTAAGTCGTCGAATTGTAAAATTGTTCAATTGTCGAATTGATAGTAATGTACTGTATGATCAGCAGCGCATGCTAATTAATAGGATAGGAATTAAGGCTACATGAAATTTTGTGTTTCCGTCCATAAAAAATCTTTGGGCATACTTGTTGAGCGATCCCAAGTAATTGACCAAGGCTTATTTTAAGTACTGCTCAAAACTTCGTCCACGACTAGATAGGAATGATCAATTTGGTATTTTTTCAATTCAGCAATTCTACCAAGTGGTCAAAATTAAAAAAGTGCATTTCCTTTTTTATCCCAAGGAAGTTAACTACTGATTCAGCCATGTCTTGAAAGAGCGATTATTAGCTGCCGAAATATAAATATCGCGTCGACTACTGGGCGTTAACTCCACTTTCAAGCGACTTTTAGAAAGACTGATGATGCGATTGATGGAAGAAAAATGGGTGATGAAGCTGCGGTTGAGGCGAAAAAAGTGTTTCGGATGCAAGAGGTCTTCCAAATCACTCAATTTGTAGTCTATGATATAGCGACTGCCGTCCTTTTTGGTCAAATAGACGTAGCGATCTTCTCCTTCGAAGTAAGCAATTTGATCGACCGTTACACTCATAATCTTCTCTCCTCTAGCCACAATGAAACGCTCTTGATAAGATTTTTGCTGTGCGGTTTCTAATGCTGCTAGCAACTGATCGTAAGGAACGCTTGGAGTAGCTTGTGTTTGCTCAAATTTTTCGATGGCTGCTTGTAATTCTGTGGGTTCGATGGGTTTCAGTAAGTAATCGACGCTGTTCACTTTGAAAGCTTGTAGCGCATATTGATCGTAGGCAGTCGTGAAAATAATGGGCGTGGTGACTTTGATTTGACTAAAGATATTGAAGCTCAAATCATCGGCTAGGTGTATGTCCAAGAAAATCAAATCGGCTTGGTGTTGGCTCAGCCATTTCACCGTCGCACTTACACTATCCAGCGTGGCTAAAATTTCTATATCAGGGCGAATGCCTTTGAGTAATCGCTCCAAGTTTTCGCGAGCAAATTTTTCGTCTTCTACGATGAGTATTTTCATAGTTTTCCCTTTTCGGGTAGTTGTTGGATGTAAATGATTGATTCAAAAGTGGACACAAATAGAAAATGGAGGATTTCGTTTCCAAAATTCGCAGCAAGCCTTTTTTAAAGGTGAAAGGACTCGCTGCTTAGGGAGTTTTAAAAACGTGTCTACTTTTGAGATGATTGATAGGTAGTCAGCCACTTCACACCGACACAATCAAAGGAACTTTGGCGGTATAATGATCTGATGTCTTAATAAATTCAGGTGGCGGTGTATTCAATATCTGATAGCGCGATTGCAGGGTACTCAATCCGATGCCCGTTGAATGAGCGACATTTTTTCGGGCTTGCAAATTGTTTTGCACCACAAGTTGATCGTTGTCAATACCTATGCGAATCGACAAAGGCATTTGCGCTGATATAATGTTGTGTTTGATGGCATTTTCAAGCAGTAATTGTAGAGTGAAAGGTGGTAAACAGTCCTGCTTGCGCTCGTTTGGAATGTCTGTAGTGACC
>JBCDKV010000468.1:0-4679 GCA_038746215.1 Bacteroidota bacterium
AAGTCTTAGTAAAGAGTTTGAGATCGAGCAACAAGTATGCCCAAAGGTTTTTTGTGTTTCCGTCCGAAGAGAATTACCAATCATACTTGTTGCGCCATTTGCGGATATTGACCTGAACCATATTTGAGTCAAATGTCAAGAAAAATGAGATCTGCACAGTCGTTATTCGCATTATTCGTTGAATTGTTGATATGTTTATTGCACAAATTTCCTTGATTTTACTTTTTTTGGGTCAGTGGTTATCAGATAAACAAATAAACATATCAATATTATAAACAGAAAAAATTTTCTTGCGATTGCCTTATCAATAGACTGGTCAATCTAATTATACTATTTTTGCATTTGATGAGAAATTCAAGGAGGTAAATACCTCATTTCAAACCATAATAATAGATCATCCGATATGCCTGTTTTTTGGCTTCCAGACAATTCGATTGCTTTTCCTAATCCTGCATTGGCCAATGAGGATGGGATATTGGCAATTGGTGGTGATCTTTCGCCTCGACGCTTGCTGAAAGCCTATGAATTGGGTATATTCCCGTGGTTCAATCCTGATGATCCCATCATTTGGTGGTCGCCTGATCCCAGATTTGTCTTGTTTCCCAATGAATTGAAAATTGCTAAAAGTATGCGTCCCTACTTCAACAACAATCGCTTTCAACTCACTGCCGATCAGCAGTTTGAAACCGTGATGCGACAATGTCAACAAGCCAAACGCAAGGGACAAGGTGGCGGAACTTGGATAACGGAAGAAATGATAAAAGGCTATGTGAAATTACATCAACAAGGTTATGCGCATTCCGTTGAAGTATGGCAAGGAGAGGAATTGGTTGGTGGACTGTACGGCATCAATTTGGGTAAATGCTTTTTTGGTGAATCTATGTTCACTAAAGTCAGTAATGCTTCAAAATTTGGATTTATCTCGTTAGTGAAAAAACTGATTGCACGAGAATACGTTTTAGTGGACTGTCAACAACCTACCAGACATCTAAAATCACTGGGCGCACGAGCTATTCAACGCAATGAATTTTTGGATATTTTAGAGCATAACAAGGCAAATCCTAGGGTTGCAGAAAGTTGGGAGCATCTTTTTGTAGATTAGAGAACGTTCAACAATAACCTAACCCATTAAAATTGTTCTTTTAGCAGCTGCTATCCCCTCCGCTGTGCGGTTCATTCACCCGATGGGATCATTCATGAACACAAAAAAGTAAATCCGTAACCCTGCTATGCACTGATTTTTTTGAACTTCTTAGCTACTCAAAGTTACTGCCTTTTCTGGCTCAATCTGCTAATGATCTTTCATCTGGTTGCACATAGATTTTTGAGTAGTGCTTGAAATAAATTCTAGTAAAGTTCTTGAGATCGCACAACAAGTATGCTCAAAGGGTTTTTATGGACGGAAACACAAATTCTCAGTTATTTTTTCGAGAAAATAACTGAAAATTTGTGTTTCCGTCCGAATAGAATTACTGAGCATACTTGTTGTGCGATTTTCGGACATTGACCTAAACTATATCTTAGAGCATGTTTGGAGTATTATCTTCCTGTAAACCAATATTTTACGAACTTGACTTTGAAAAAAATCGCTCGTTTATCTCGATAAAGTCACTATTATTTGCTTCGTCAAAACCGTAAACTCTTGATTTACAGTTCGATCCTATTCCAAACAAGCTCCTAGCTAAACGTAGAGAAAAATAGGACTTCGTACACCCCTAAATTGCAGTTTACTTTTACTCCAAATAAGCTCTAAAGCAATAATCGAAGAGCAGAAACATCATTCCACAATCACAAAACATTGATCGCACAAAAAGAAACACATTTTGCGCAACTCGCCGCACAACTCACTGGCGAATTGCACTACGACAGCTTAATGCGGACGCTTTACGCGACGGATGCTTCGGTGTACCGATCATTGCCCGATGCGGTCGCTTTGCCGAAGACCGTTGAAGACATCAAACAACTTATTCGATTCGCTCAAAAACACCAAATGCCGCTGATTCCGCGTACAGCAGGTACTTCGCTAGCGGGACAATGTGTGGGAAAAGGCATTGTAGTGGACGTTTCCAAATATTTCAATCAAATCCTTGAACTCAATCAGGACGAAGCTTGGGTCAGGGTGCAGCCGGGTGTCATTCGGGATGAATTGAACGCTTTTTTGAAACCTTGTGGATTATTTTTTGGACCCAATACCTCGACTGCTAATCGCTGTATGATCGGTGGGATGGTAGGAAATAATTCTTGTGGTACGACCTCTATCGTTTACGGCTCTACACGCGAACATACGTTAGCATTAGAAACCGTGTTAAGCGATGCTTCCGAAGTGACTTTTCGTGCAGTTTCTAAGACGGAATTCAAAGCCAAATGCCAACTCCCCAATTTAGAGGGACGACTCTACCGACACCTTTGGCAGAATTTATCCGATTCAGAGCAACAAGCCGAAATTAGAGCCAATTTTCCGAAGGCAAGCATCAAAAGACGCAATACGGGCTATGCGGTAGATTTTTTATTGGACAGCGAATTGTTCACTGAAAAGGGGGAAGCATTCAATTTTTGCAAACTACTCTGTGGTTCGGAAGGTACGCTAGCTTTTACCACCGCCATTAAACTGAACCTCAGTCCATTGCCCAAACCTGTAGACGTAGTAGTGGCAGCACATTTTGACAGTGTGAAAGCCAGTATGAAAGCCACTCAAATTGCGATGCAGCATCAGCCGACTGCTTGCGAATTGATGGATAAAATTATTCTAGATTGTACGAAAGATAATATTGAGCATCGTAAAAATCGCGCTTTTGTCGTAGGTGATCCCGCAGCACTTTTGCTAGTAGAATTTCGAGATGAATCCGTAGAAAAAGCAGAACAGCAAGCATATCAATTCATACAAGCACTGGAATCAAGCGCGCTTACTTACGCAACGCCTATCATTCATGCGCCCAAAACGAAGGGCGTCTGGGACTTGAGAAAAGCAGGCTTGGGCTTGTTGGCTAATATTCCAGGTGATAAAAAAGCGGTGGCCTGTATTGAAGACACCGCAGTTGATATAGATGACTTACCTGCCTACATCACAGAATTTTCTGAGATCATGCAAGGCTTTGGGCAAGATGCGGTTTATTATGCACACGCAGGAGCAGGAGAACTACATTTGCGTCCCATTCTGGATTTAAAAAAAACAAAAGATGTTCAGCAGTTCTATGACATTAGCGAAGCTTCGGCACGCTTGGTTAAAAAGTATGATGGTTCTTTAAGTGGTGAACATGGCGACGGTCGAGTGAGAGCACCTTTCATTCCTTTGATGGTCGGAGCAAAAAACTATGCCCTTTTCCGCGACATCAAGAAAACATGGGACGAAAACGGCATTTTTAATCCCAACAAAATCGTGGATGCGCCGCCTATGAACGAATCACTGCGATACGAAGCGGAGCAGGCAACGCCCGATTTCAATACAGTTTTCGATTTTTCAGAAGTGGGCGGTATTCTACGGATGGCAGAAAAATGCAATGGTTCTGGCGATTGTAGAAAGCTATCTTTGTCTGGTGGGACGATGTGTCCGAGCTATCGCGCTACGAGGAGCGAAAAGGATACTACGAGAGCAAGAGCCAATACGCTCCGTGAATTTTTGACCAAAAATCAAGCTCCCAATGCTTTCGATCATCCCGAAATCAAAGAAGTCATGGATTTGTGCCTTTCTTGCAAAGGCTGCACTTCAGAATGCCCTTCTAATGTGGATATGTCTAGTCTAAAGGCAGAGTTTTTACACCAATACTATCAGACGCATGGTGTACCTCTACGAGCTAGGGTATTCGGCAATATTACTAGCTTGAATACCATTGGTGCAAAGGTCAGTGCTTTTACCAATTGGACGCTGACGAATAAGTGGACATCGACCATTTTGAAAAAAATGCTAGGTGTTGCTCCCGAACGCAGTTTACCTACCCTTCATCCTATTACCCTCCGACGATGGTATCGGAAGCATTACCAAGCTCCCAAAAAAGTCATCAAAAGCGTCTATCTTTTTTGCGATGAATTTAGCAACTATAATGACGTACGCATTGGGATCGGAGCGATTCAGTTGCTGACGCATCTGGGCTATGTGGTCAAGATGGTAAAGCATCCCGAAAGTGGTAGAACGCATCTATCAAAAGGTTTACTGAAACAGGCGCAACGACTCGCACAGCAAAACGTAGCGATCTTCAAGGAAATCATTTCCGAAGCAAATCCACTTCTGGGTATAGAACCTTCTGCGATTCTGAGTTTTCGAGACGAGTATCCGCGGCTGGTAGCAAAAGAAGAACAAGCAGCTGCTAAAGCACTGGGACAATATGCTTTGTTGATTGATGAATTTCTCGCTAAAGAGGTAGAAATTGGTAACATCAGTCCTGCGCAATTTACCAAGGAAGCAAAGTCTATTTTGCTACACGGACACTGCCACCAAAAAGCACTCGCGAGTGTTTCGCCCACTGCTTTCCTACTTTCGCTACCCGAAAACTACAACGTACAAACCATTCCTTCGGGCTGCTGTGGTATGGCAGGCTCATTTGGCTACGAAAAAGAACATTATGAGGTGAGTATGCAAATTGGAGAACTGGTTTTGTTCCCAAATATTCGCCAATCAAAAAACGCGATCATTGCTGCGCCTGGTACGAGTTGTCGACATCAAATTATGGATGGTACAGGAAAAG
>JBCDKV010000469.1:0-4653 GCA_038746215.1 Bacteroidota bacterium
AGCACTTTTCCTCATTTTGACGGTCATTTTAATCTTTCTTTATAGTTAAACTAATTAATTTGCCTAGCTTTGTCTAATCATCAACCTAATGAGCAAATGAACAAAACAATTAAGAAAAAGCTAGACAACTTAGACAACGCACTGCGAGATTTACTCACAGATTTAGAAGCTTACTCAGAACCGACACTCAATAAGAAACCTGCCGAAAATGCGTGGTCTGTCTTTCAGATTATGTACCATCTTATTTTAGTAGAGCGCAGTTCACTACAATATGTAAAGAAAAAACTGAGTTTCAATCCTGATTTGAAGCGAGCTGGCATGGCGGCAAAGTTTCGCAGCATGATGTTGACCACCTATCTGCAATCTCCTATGAAGCGCAAAGCTCCCGAACAGCTATCCGGTGCTTACCTACCTGATCAAACGACTTTTTGGGAAGTCGTGAAAGCTTGGAAAACAGAGCGAGAGGAATTGAGGCAATATTTGGGAGAATTGCCAGCAGAACTATTTTCAAAAGAGGTGTATAAACATCCTTTTGTCGGTCGCCTACCGCTTGCTGAGATGCTGACTTTTTTTCAAAAACACTACGAGCGACACCACCGACAAATTTACAACACATTAGAAGACTTAAACGCCGTCAAGATAAAATAGGCAAGCAGCCATGTTGAAAAAATTCTTCCTGACAGAGCGCAATATGATGATCGCTATTCTGCTGAATGCTTTCGTCATTTTCTTGCTTTATTTTCCAAACCTCCACCGCAACTTAGCATTAGAGATCGTCGATGAATTGTTCATCGTTCTATTTATGCTGGAAGCCATCACGAAAATTCGGATACTGGGTAGGAAAGCTTACTTTGAGAGTAGATGGAATCGCTTTGACTTCTTCATCGTGGTAGTCAGTATTCCCTCTTTATTCATTCACTTTTTCCCTATTCCAGATACCTCTTTGTTCTTATTGCTACGGCTCTTCCGCTTGATTCGACTCATTCGATTTTTCACCTTCATTCCCCACATGAATAAGATTTTAGAGGGCTTAGGCAGGGCTTTGCGCTCTTCCGTTTTCGTGCTCGTCGCACTTTTCTTTCTCAATTTTTTACTCGCTATTTTCACCTGCCATTTTTATGGAGAACTTGCGCCCAATCTGTTTGGGAATCCCTTGCGCTCCTTTTTTTCCATCTTCCAAATGTTTACAGTAGAAGGTTGGAACGAAATCCCAAAATCCGTTGCGAAAGCCATCGATAGCCCGACGATGGAGTGGATCATGCGCTTCTACTTCGGAGCAGTGGTACTCGTGGGCGGCATATTTGGAATGTCCCTCGCCAATGCCGTTTTTGTAGATGAAATGACCCTAGACAACAACGAGCAGCTAGAGGATAAAATAGATCGCCTGCACGATGAAATCAACGAATTGAAGACATTGATAAAAAAGCAAACAGAAAAATAGCCGCTACTTCCCTTGTAGAATCGGCAAAGAAGCGGTATCTTTGCGCTCCGATACAAAAGTGCGTATTTACAACAGAATTCGTGGTTCAATGATAGCAATAAAAATTTGCTATTCTCCCACAAAAGAACAAGTGGTAAATGACGCTCAAAAACTACAGATTTTATGCCTAAGATGAAGACGCATTCCAGTGCAAAAAAGCGTTTCAAGCTTACTGGAAAAGGAAAAGTGAAAAGGTTTCAAGCGAGAACTTCCCACTTGATGAGAAAGAAAAGTAAGAAAGCAAAAACTCGTTTGAGAGGATCTACCATCATGTGTGAAGCAGATGCAAATAGAGTGAAGCGTTTGTTGGCTGTGAAGTAAGAGCATGTTTGCTCAGCAGCGTATGATATTCTCATTTTGATTGTAAATGACCATTTTCATTTTTGAAGAATTTTATTTTTTAACGAGAATACAGGAATAAGGGAACTTGTAAACAATAATCTACCCATTTTTAATTTTCTCCCAAACTACTACTGCGTTGCTTATCAGTCAGGTAACACAGGCTATCTTACTTCTTCGCGCCTTATATTAGTTCGCGATAATTATTAAAAATTTGGATAGCTTATCATTTACAAATTCCCTAAAGCATCCTAGATTAGATTGAAAGTAGAATATAATAGATTAAGCAAGTTTTTGAGCTTGCTAGCCTAAAATATTCGCACAGCTAGGGTCTCTGTGTTGTACTAAAACAAAATACAATGCCTCGTTCCGTAAATCATGTAGCGTCCAGAAAACGACGCAAAAAAATATTGAAAGCCGCTAGAGGGTACTTTGGCGCAAGAAGCAAAGTATATACGGTTGCAAAGAATGCCGTAGAGCGCGGTTTACAATATGCTTATCGTGATCGTCGCAATAAGAAACGTGCTTTCCGCAGATTGTGGATTGCTAGAATTAATGCGGCAGCTCGCCAAAATGGCATCAGCTACTCCAAATTGATGCACCAATTGAAAGTAAACGATGTAGACTTAAACAGAAAAGTGCTAGCGGATTTAGCGATGAATCATCCTGATACTTTCGCTGCTATCGTGAAAGATGTGAGAGGAAAGAACTAGTCACTAGTTTTGAGCAGTGCTAAGCTATGAATTAGTAAATCATAGCTTAGCAAAAAAAATGCTCGAAGCATACCCTAAAATTGCATTAGTGTATGAAACAATAAAAGAGCATTTCAGGTTAATCTTGAAGTGCTTTTTTAGTATGCATCCATCTACTGCTCAGTAATCCTTGGAGCTTACCGAGCAGCTTGTAACAGTAGGTTCAAATTTAGAAGAGTAGCCTTCCCAACAAACGCTCAAGAAACAAACAATTAAACGAATTTGCTTGCTGGTAAGCATAATGCCAGTAGTAAAACAAAATCAACAGCAACAACATGAGTCTCGTTGAAATGAAAGTGCCTGTCATCGGCGAATCCGTCGCCGAAGTAACCCTTTCGCAATGGTTGAAAGGCAATGGGGAGTACGTCGAATTAGACGAACCGATTTGTGAATTTGAGTCCGACAAAGCGACCTTAGAATTTCCTGCCGAAGCAGCAGGTACGCTAATCTATGTAGCAGCGGAAGGAGATGATTTGGAAATTGGTGCTTTAGTGGCAAAAATAGATACTAGTGCGAGTGCAAGTGGCAGCACCGACAATGGTACAAGTACAACAGCAGCAGAACCGTCGGCTAAAAGTGCTAACACAGCAACGGCAACCGAACCAGCAGTGAAAAGTACAAGTACGGCGACTGCAACGGGACAAGTGGTAGAAATGAAAGTACCTGTCATCGGCGAATCCGTCGCGGAAGTTACCTTATCACAGTGGTTGAAAGGAGATGGCGAAATCATTCAGAGAGACGAACCGATTTGTGAATTTGAATCGGATAAAGCGACACTTGAGTTTCCTGCGGAAGCGACTGGAAAATTGGTGCATATTGCCAAGGAAGGTGAGGACTTGGAAATTGGGGCGTTGGTCGCAAAAATAGAGGTGATCGAAGGCGATGTGAACGCAGAAGCGAGTTCGAGTGAAAGCGAAACTTCAAAGGTTAGCCCCGCGAACGAAGCAAAGCAGCCTTCCAATAATACTACCTATGCCACTGGACATCCATCGCCAGCGGCAGCCAAAATTTTGAAAGAAAAAGGTATTGCTGCCAGTGAAGTGCAAGGCAGTGGACGCGACGGGCGCATCACGAAAGCAGACGCGATGCAAGCGACTCCAGCGACAAAGACCACAGCCGCCCCCGAACCAGCAGCGAAAACTACCGAAAAAACTGCTACTAATGCGCCAACTAAAGCTACTATTGCTGCTTTCGGAAGAGGCGAAGAGCGCAAGAAAATGAGTCGTATGCGTCGTACCATTGCCAAACGCCTAGTATCGGCGAAAAATAATACGGCAATGCTAACGACCTTTAACGAAATTGATATGTCAGCATTGATGAAAATGCGCAAGACCTATCAAGAGGAATTCGTAGCGAAGTTTGGCATCAAGTTAGGCTTTATGTCACCATTTGCGAAAGCCTGTGCCAAGACACTCCTTGAAATGCCAGATGTGAATGCTTTCATCGACGGCGACCACATGATTTACCACGATTACGCAGATATTGCGGTGGCGATTTCCACGCCGAACGGCTTGGTAGTGCCACCCGTCCGCAATGTAGAATCGCTTTCCTTATCAGAGATCGAACATGCCATCAAGGATTTGGCACTGAAAGCCAGAGACGGAAAACTTTCCCTGCAAGAAATGTCTGGCGGTACTTTCACCATCACCAACGGCGGTATTTTTGGTTCTTTGATGAGTACCCCGATTTTGAACGAGCCACAATCTGCTATTCTAGGGATGCACACCATTCAGCAGCGCCCCGTAGCGGTGAACGGCGAAGTGCAGATTCGTCCGATGATGTACGTAGCTTTGTCTTACGACCACCGTGTCATTGATGGTAGTTCAGCGGTAACTTTCTTGGTCAAAGTGAAAAAATTGATCGAAGATCCAGTGAAGTTGTTGTTGAATTTGTAGGGCTGCCCTTCTAAAATTAGAATTTGAACGCATTGGATCGGTAAGCCCTAAGGATTGCCGAGCCTACTGTTATTGGCTGTTCGGCTTGAAGAACGTTTGCAAGTTCTTAGAACGGAAGACGAATTCTAATATTAAAAATCAAACACGCCAAATAGTTTCAGCACTGCTAAGACTACTACCAACACCA
>JBCDKV010000470.1:0-4649 GCA_038746215.1 Bacteroidota bacterium
CGCAATTTGGATTTGGGCAAACAGCGTAAAGATGAATACGTGAACCAACTGCTAAAATTTCAGCAGAAGGGCAAGGGTAGTACCGAAGATCGTCTGCTAGAAAAACTGCTAGTTTGTGCCTTGATCGAAGCAAGGAGTTGCGAACGCTTCCGATTGCTATCCCTCTACATTAATGACGATGATTTGAAGGAATTCTACCATAAATTTATGGTCTCCGAAGCAGGACATTATCGCCTCTTCATTGAACTCGCCTACCACTACTGCGGCAAGGAAAAAACCCGTAAACGCTGGGAAGAGTACCTAGCCCACGAAGCTAGCATTATGGAGAATTTGGAGATGCGGGGTGATCGTATGCACTGATGGTGCTTTGTTGTATTGTTGATGCTGTTTATTTGTTGGCTAGAGCTTACTAAACATGTCAATGATTTAAACAAATCAACAAAAACTATCTAGGGGTGTACGAAGTCTTATTTTTCTTAGAGCTTGTTTGGAGCAGAATCGAACTGTAAATCAGTAGTTTACGGTTCTGGCGAAGAAAATAATAGCGACTTTATCGAGATAAACGAGCGATTATTTTCAAAGTCAGGTTCGGAAAATACTGGTTTACAGGAAGATAGTGCTCCAAACATGCTCTTAATATTTTACTTGAGAACAGCTTGAGTCAATGAAAGATAATTGAGCAACAAGTATGCTCAATAAATCTCTTCGGACGGAAACACAAGTTCTCAGTTATTTTTCCTGAGAAAAATAACTGAGAACTTGTGTTTCCGTCCATAAAAACCTTTGGGCATACTTGTTGCGCGATCTCAGTAGCTTTTCCATAACTCGTTTCGAGTGTTGCTCCAAACTCCGTACATCCCTAAAAAGCTACCCCCAATCACTGCCGAAGCTTAGCAAAATCTTTAGCAAAATAAGTGATGATGACATCTGCACCAGCTCGATGTAAGCTGAGTAAGGTCTCTGGCATGGCTTTCTCGTATTCCAACCAGCCGTTTTGACAAGCTGCTATCAACATCGCACATTCGCCACTGACGTGGTAGCAAGCGATGGGTAGCTGGAATCGTTCTTTCATTGCATGAATGACATCCATATAGTGCAGTGCTGGCTTCACCATTAACATGTCCGCACCTTCCATCGCGTCCAATTCCCCTTCGATGAGGGCTTCACACTTGTTGGCAGGATTCATCTGATAAGTCTTTTTGTCCCCTGCTTTGGGCGCAGAATCTAGGGCATCTCGGAAAGGACCGTAAAAAGCACTAGCATATTTAGCGGTATAGGAGAGTATGCCCGTATTGTAGTAGCCCGCTTCGTCTAGTGCTACTCGAATCTCTCCTACTCTACCGTCCATCATATCCGAAGGTCCAATGAAATCGAAGCCTGCTGCTGCTTGTGCGACCGCCATTTTAGCTAAGATCGGTAGCGTTTCGTCGTTGATGATTTGTCCATCGCGCACCACCCCGTCGTGTCCATCGGAACTGTAAGGATCCATCGCAACATCACTAATCAAGCAAGTCTCTGGAAAACGCTCTTTGATGGCGCGCGTCGTACGGAGGTAAAAATTATCTGGATGGTAGCTGTAAGTAGCTAATTTGTCCTTTTTGTCTTCTTCCACGGCTGGAAATAGGATAAAATTGGTCAATCCCAGTTTTAGACAGGACTCAATTTCTAGTAGTAGCTGGTCTTCGGAAAACCGATAATTGCCAGGCATGGAAGCCACTTCTGCTTTGATATTGTTGCCGTCTACCATGAAAAGTGGGTAGACCAAATGATCGGTGGTCAACTGTGTTTCTGCTGCTAGTCCTCGGATGGCCGCTGAGCGGCGATTACGTCTGGGTCTTCTTAACATTATATTATTGAGTCGTTGAATGTAAGAGAAATTTTGTCAAAGTAGTTTTTGATCATTTGACTGAAATGAACTGGTCGTTATAGCCAGGCTCATAAATCGTTGCTATTATCTGATCCTCTATAGGTGCTAATTCACTCAATATTAGTGATTTAACTTTTTCCCAGTCAAGTCCTCCGTTGCCACAGCCTAGTGGAGGAATTGCAATTGATTTTATATTTCTCTGCACGATTTCTTTAATGAGTACTTTCATTCCAATTTCTATGTACTCCATTTTGGATTTACTTCTCCAATGCTTTTTTGTAGGAAAATTAATAATAAGCTTAGGTCCAATTTGTCCAGTATCTGTTATCAATAAGTCACCAACATCGAATTTCTTTTCATCACAAAGCTTCTTGTAAATCTTAAAGTTGTCTGGGAAAGCCTTTTTAAAAGCTAAGGCAATACCTTTACCCATGACCCCTACCGTATTGACGGTATTGACAATGGCCTCCGCATCAGCTTGTATGATATTTCCTTTCGTGTATTTAATCATAAAAATAATACCATTTTGTTTTCAAGGGTCTCTTCGGACAGAAATGATTTTATTAAAGTTCTTGAGATCGGGCAACAAGTATGCTCAAGGATTTTTATGGACGGAAACACAAATTTCAGCTTATTTTTCTCAAAAAAAATAAGTTGAAATTTGTGTTTCCGTCCGAAGAGATTTACCAAGCATACTTGTTGCGCGAATTCTTTGCATTGACTCAGGCTGTTTTCAAGTAAAATGTTAATAAAACTGAGACTTCGTACACGTCTAAATAAAAATTAGCAATTGGGCTAGAAAAGTGTCTACTATTTTTCGTTTCTGGATAAACGCGTCAATTTTTCACACTTTTTCCAAAGCGGCCTTCCTCAAACGCTGCAAGAAAGGTGAAGCAAAAATAAAAGCCTGTAAATACTCATTATCGCTTTCTAGGACTTCCTCTTTGTTGCCTTGCCAAGCGACTTTTCCTTGATTGAGGAGGTTGATATGATCGCCAATTTCCATGACCGAATTCATGTCGTGAGTATTCATAATAGTCGTGATATTGTTTTCGTAGGTGATACTCTGAATCAGTTCGTCGATGACGATGGAGGTTTGTGGGTCAAGTCCTGAATTGGGTTCATCGCAAAATAGATACCTAGGTTCTAGTACGATTGCTCTGGCAATACCCGTTCGTTTTTGCATACCACCACTGGTTTCGGAAGGATATTTATCATTTGCGCCTTCCAAATTGACGCGTTCCAAACATTCATCCACGCGCCTTCTTTTTTCTTTCAAGCTCATATCGGTGAACATGTCCAGCGGAAAACGCACATTTTCTTCTACGGTCAAAGAATCAAAAAGTGCCGAACCTTGGAACAACATACCGACTTCTTTGCGAATCGCTTTCAATTGCTTGCGGTTCAATTGCGAAAAACGAATATTATCGTACCAAACTTCGCCTTCGGTTGGCGTCAATAAACCGACTAGTATTTTTAGCAAAACTGTTTTACCCGCACCACTTAATCCAATGATGAGGTTGCACTTCCCAGCTTCGAAAACGATGTTGATGTCTTTTAGTACCTCCACTTCCCCAAAAGATTTATAGATGTTGTTCGCTTTTATCATGGTCGAGATTTTTGAGTTGAGGTATTAGGCGAAAGCGCATTAATAAATTGGTATTAGGCGTGTACGAAGTCCTGTGTTTCCGTCCATAAAAAAACCTTGGGCATACCTGTTGCGCGATTTCAGAAGCTTTTTCGGATTTGTTTCGAGTATTACTCAAAACTCTTACACGCCTAATCGAGATCAAATCAACAACGTTACTTAAGTTGTCAACAAGACCGCAATCAGGTAATCGGCTAGTAAGATTAAAATGTTGCTGTAAACAACGGCATTGGTACTGGCTTTCCCCAGTTCGATACTTCCACCTTTCACGTAGTAGCCTTGAAAACAGGAGACCGACACCAAAATGAAGGCAAAAACAAAGGCTTTTACAAACATCATGAAGACAAAATAGGGTTCAAAAAAGGAACGCAAGCCCTTGATGTACTCCGTATCGGTCAGAACGCCCGTCGGGACGCTCGCAATGTAGCCACCGCCCGAAATGATGACGGAAGACAGCGCAACCAACATGGGAATGACGATTACTGCGGCAACGAGTTTAGGCAAAATGAGGTAAGCGGCCGTGTTGACACCCATAATTTCCATGGCATCAATATGCTCTTTTTGACGCATCCCACCAATCTCCGCTGCCATATTAGACCCCACTTTTCCCGCCAAAACCAAACAACTGATCGTCGGTGCCATTTCAATGATCGCAATGTCCCGTACGATGTAGCCAATATACCACATCGGAACAAAAGAACTGGACAATTGATAGGCAAACTGTACCGCTGTCACCGCACCGATAAATACAGAAATGATACCAACAATGATCAAAGAACCAACACCAATGTCATTCATTTGGCGCATGGTTTCTTTGTAGTACATGGATAGCTTTTCTGGACGACTGAAAGTTGCCTTTAACATCAGCACATATCGCCCAAAGCTATGTAGAAAGTTTCTAATCATCTTATTTTACCATGAGGATGAGGAGTAAAGCCTTTCAAGGGAACAAGCGTATATTCAATATGTTTGCCAGCAGTTGGGTTATGCTACTAACAAGACCATTTTGTAGAATTGTTGAATTGAAAAAATGTTGAATTGATGGTCGCTAGCTGGGTATATACGAAGTTCTGAGCAATGCTTGGAATAAATCTCGGTAAAGTCCCCTGAGATCGCGCAACAAGTATGCCCGAG
>JBCDKV010000471.1:0-4647 GCA_038746215.1 Bacteroidota bacterium
TAGGAGTTCCATAATTCGTATGCCAAGCGTTGCTCGTCGTGGCTTTCGGGATAGCTCATCCAATTGGCGAATAGGAAATTCCTAGCTGGCGCATCGTAGATACCCGAATTGTATATATCCGTGTTATCAGTATTGTTCCCAAAAATAAAACCTTTCACGTCATTGTGATGACCTACGCCGCTCCACATCGAAATACCATAATCTGCTAGTTCTTTGTCTTCATTGTTATTGGCTAAATGCTCAAAAATAACCACCGAACTAGGGTTTCTCGTCCACATCCCATTTGACATTCGCTTCAATAGTCCAATTCGATCTGCTTTATAGCTACTCGCCCAATCATCGCCAGAGGGAAATCCATTGATCGGATCGTCTGGATCAATTTGCCCAAAACCCTTGGTGAAATCGAAGCGAAAACCGTCAAACTGATATTCTTGCAACCAAAAATCTAAGGCTCTATCCATGAAAGCTTGTGTGTGTTCGCTCTCATGGTTCCAATCCACGCCCCAATGTCCAGCGGTGTTGCGCACCATTTTATGGAATTTATTGAACCACGGATTGTCTACCGAAGGACAGCCATTGGGCTTGTGCGGCACACAGGGTTCTTCATCCCAGTACATGATTGCCATGACATTAGACTCAAAAGCATGATTCAAGACTAAATCATTGAAGACTTGAATTTTGCGTTTGTGGCATTCATCTATAAATTTTTTGAGTTCATCTTTTGTGCCGTATGCCTTATCAGGTGCGAAATAGAAATTGGGATTGTAGCCCCAGCTAGAGTTGCCTTCAAATTCAGAAACTGGCATGACATGAATGGCGTTAATACCCATATTTTCCAAATATTCCAGCTTCTCAATGGCGGCGAGATAAGTACCTTCCTCCGTAAAATCGCGAAAGTGTAGTTCGTAGATATTGAGATCGTTGGTGCTAGGTTTGTTGAAAGGGGCAGCCTCCCAAACGTAATCGCTCTGATCGGTTTGCAGCACAGAGGCGCGACCAATTGCCTCGCTGGGGTAAGCAATCAAATTTGGGTAAACATCATCCGAAATTTGTGCATCATCGGGATCGGAAAGCTGCTCTGCGTAAGGGTCTGCAATCTGTATACCACCTTCTAAATAATACTGGAAAATATATTCCTGCCCTGGTGTCAGTCCCGTCAGTTCAAGCCACCAATAGTCTCCTCGATCTCCGTCTCCATCTGCATCTGTCGAGCCATCCCAACCATCGCGATCTCGATTCATTTTATAAGCTTCGTCCAATTGCCAATTGTTGAAATCGCCCATGACATAGACCACATTTTTTGGTGTCGTAGTATTCGTTCCAGTCAATACATCACCATTCTCTCCTTTGTAGAATCTGGTGTAGACGGGTGCGTGGAGGATTAGGGTTGCTTTAGTGGGATCGTTTGCGTGATAGTTAATGCCAGTTTGCATACCGAGAGGACGAGCCGCATCTACAATCGCACCGTAGCCTTTCGCTTGAAAGTATTTGAATTTAACTTCGCCGCCACCAAAATCAGCCGTCACTTTGAAGCGACGAAAATCGGTACTATTGAGCGTAATATTATCCGAAAAGGTGACACCACCCGTTTGTGTTTTTAATGTGTTCAAGACCACGTCATTATCGTCTACCTCGGCTAGCGTCCAAGTGTTGGGAGCAATATTCGCTTCGGAAGTCGTAGAAAAAGCTGTATTGACCTCTACCAAATAAGGGGAACTTTCGGGTGCGATAATGCTAAAATAATTACCCGTGTTGACCGAATTGAAATAGTTTGTGCCACCTTGGTCTTCTTTTTTTGTACCATCTACACTACGAAATAGAAAATTTAGTCCAAAAACATCTTCCGTTGCATCCACACCATAATAAGTACGCAAAGACGGCAGCGTAACTTCCCAAAGATCAGTACCAATATTGGTCATTTCTCCTACTCCATCGTCTTGTCCCCAATTGCCAACTACCCGATCAAAATTCATCGGCTTACTTTCGGTCACGGAAACGCCCGAATGAAAATAGATTTTGCTCTCGCCTGCCAGCGGCGTACAAGCTGCATCGAGGGTGATGATTACAGTCTCATTGGGAGTAGGAAGCGTAGGACTCACACTAGCAGTAGCACCACTGCCGATTGGGATATTGGTGTACTGATTGAGTGGCGAAGGCGGATCGCTCGGTGGATTGTTCCAACTCGTCGCGTTGTCATCATCGGGTACAGCATCGAAAGAGCCGTGTTCGTCTTTATCGCCTGTGATGTAGAATTGTACATCGCCCATGCCTGTACTCCCCAAAATGGCTTTTGTGATTCTGACTTCTACCCAACCACTTTGGATGCTATTGTTCGTGTGGTCGATACTTTCCGCAAACTCAGTGGTCGCTGCATCTACTCCAATACCGTCCCATCCACTTCCATTCCAAGTATGAAATTGCGCGTAGGATTCAAAGTGTCCTCTAAACACAAAATCGGGTGGATTGCTGTGGTCATAACTAATATTTCTGGACCAAGTATCACTTGTGCCACCACCTGTTTTGGTATTGATGATAAATGACCAGTTCATCCAACCCGCCGCATCAAATTCTGCCCCTAGGTAGAGGTAACAATCATCTTCTACGGCAAATATTTTTTTCACATTTACGCCTGCCCAGCCCGCATTGCCATCAGCGGTTTCAACGGGATTTCCCCACACCCCGACACCATCGAAATTGCCATCTAAAATGGGTTGAGCATCAATATTAGTGAGGAGGAAAAAAAAGCAAATGGATAGAATTGGATAAATTCGTTTGTTTAGTGTAGTAATATTCATTGTTTTTTATTTGATTCTGACAAAATTAATGGGACTGTTGATAATCTCAAAATAAAGGTTGCGACAAGCAATTTTAGTGTCTGCTGTTGGCTGTTTTTTACAGGTATATGAGAAAAATAGTTGATGTTTTGCCAGAGCTTACTCGCTGAAAATAAGTTCAGCGAGTAACTAAGTAATGCCCAAGAAATAGATTTACATTCTTTAACTTTTGAAAATGGAATCTCGGCTACATGAAGTCTCAGTTTCGTTAACATTTTACTCAGAAATAGCCTGAGTCAATGCCAGATAATTGAGCAACAAGTATGCTCAGTAATTCTCTTCGGACGGAAACATAAATTTCAACTTATTTTTTGGAGAAAAATAAGTTGAAATTTGTGTTTCCGTCCATAAAAACCCTTTGAGCATACTTGTTGCGCGATCTCAAGAGCTTTATTAAAATTTTTCTCAGGCATCACCAAAACTTCGTACACCCTTAAAATGGACTACCAAAATTTTAATTCTATGATTATAGATAGCTTCTGTAAGAATGTAAATTTATTCTTTGTGCGTTACTAATTTATGCAATTAGAGAAATTATTCTTGTTGTAATTGGCATTTTGATTGCGCTTCAAATCAATAGCATGAAAGGGTCTGATAACGGACTACGATAAGTTCGCTTGTCCTTGCAATCCAACTTTCTAAGGCGGATTGAGTACTCACCCTAAAGTCTATTCCTCAATCTTTACGCCTTTACCTTTGCATACTTCAACTGCTCCAATCGCTGTACTTGATAATACGTATCCAAGCCACCAATACCCACCACTTCCTGCGCGCTCAAATCAAAAGAACCATCTTCCGCTACACTATTTTCGGGCAAATAGAGCTGTAAAATCTTACCAATCACTTGTATCGTGTCATTGCATCGGATGAGGTGTGTTTCTTCCAACTGCAAACCAATTTGAATAGGACTACCTGCTACGTAAGGTGCATGAAAATCATCTCTGAAAACAGGTGTCAACCCCACCGCTTCAAATTCAGAACGATCCGCTGCGTACTTAGCAGAAGTCTGATGAGCTGACGCGTACATGCTGGTTGTGATGGCATTGATGGTATAATATTGGGTGTCTTGAATATTCTGGAAAGTATGTCGTGGCACTGTTGTCGGACGCAGGATGAAACCAAGGTACGGTGGATTTGCACCAATATGATGCACCGAATTAAAAACAGCCAAATTGAGTGAGCCAAATGTGCTTTTAGTACCAATTAAATTCGCACTTTTCACGCCAGACATACAGTTCAGCAGCTTACCTCGAAAACGGCGTTCCAAGTTCATTATATCTGCTAAGGTGTAATGCTTCATTATATCAAAGTTAGTTATGGACAAGGATTTTTTTTGATAGGCTATCAGGCGAGCAAATATACTGAATCCAATAGGATCATCCACCGCAAGGGAAGTTTCATCTACCTTATCTTTTTTTCCGCTAAAGCGCATATTTAGCGCATAGCAGATACGGCATTTGAAAATATGTCTATGCTATTAGCAACATATAATTTTTTTGACTAAATTTGTGTAGTCACTTTTGATTCAAAAATAGGTATATACGAAATTTTGAGTAATACTCGAAACAAGCCTGAAGAGAATTATTGAGCATACTTGTTGCGCGATTTTCTGACATTGACTTAGGCTGTTTCCAAGTAGAATGTTAAGAAAAAGGAGACTTCGTACACAACTAATTTAAAATACACTAGCATACGAAAAACTATACGACACTTAGCTTCCTATTGCTGCTGCTCAATATCAGTCTATCAGGGCAGTACAGCAATATCGTTATCAATGAAATTTCAGGAGATCCAGGACAATCGGATGGGCGAA
>JBCDKV010000472.1:0-4645 GCA_038746215.1 Bacteroidota bacterium
TATTTGAAGGTCTTTTTTTCAGCTTCGTAAGCAGCTCGTTGTGCCGCTAAACTTTCTGCGCTATCGAAGGCGTAGTAAGCGTGTCCACTAGCGAGTAGTCGTTCGACCTGCTCTTGATAAATGGCCTTACGCTCCGATTGGCGGTACGGGCCGTATGACCCACCAATTTTGGGGCTTTCATCTAGTTGCAGACCACACCACTCCAAGGCTTCTAGTATGTAATCTTCTGCGCCTGCCACGTATCTGCCCTGATCGGTATCTTCGATCCGAAGAATAAACTGTCCGCCTAACTTCTTAGCCAACAGATAATTGTACAATGCCGTTCTGATGCCGCCAATGTGCAAAGCACCCGTTGGACTCGGGGCAAAACGTACTCTAAAATCTTGATTCATATGATGGATTCAAATTTTATGCGAAAGTAAGAGCTTGTTTGGAGCAGAATTGAACTGTAAATCAATAGTTTACGGTTCTGACGAAGAAAATAATAGCGACTTTATCGAGATAAACGAGCAATTATTTTCAAAATCAGGTTCGTGAAATATTGGTTTTCAGGAAGAGAATGCTCCAAACATGCTCTAAGGATAAGTTTGGCAAGGGGTATAGATATTGATCCGTTCAACGAATCAACAGTTAAACAAATCAACAAGCACTAACTTCTTTACGATTGACCTGATACTTCCTCCAAAGCTCGACACATTTCTTGCCGAAACTTCAAAATATCAAACAATTGGTGGAGTCGTCCTTGCCACATGGGATGTCCTAAGATGTCTGGTGACCAATCATTGCGCAAACGATCATAGGCTTCCAAATTGGCGTAATATGCCCACCGCATCAAGCGCGACCCATCCGATTGATCCAAATAAGTGCGTCCATTGGCTAGGGCGATTTGAAAATCTTGGATACCTTGGGTGGCCTGCGCCACGCGATTGGCAGGAATGGCTATCCTGCGATAGGGGCGATCTTTTAGCGAAGTCCAGTGAGGATTTTTATTGAGTAACCACCAGCCATTTTCTTCCATCAGCGGAGCAATATAATTCCAATTTTTAAGATTAGCGCGAACGGTTTCCAAGGCAGATGGCAGCAGTTCAGGCAGTAAAAATAGCGCTTGGTCTTGGGCATGTAAGGAGAATTCTTGAAGGGCAAGCGAGCGTTGTTGTAAAATTTCTTGAAAATGTTGCGTGGAACGTGTGCTGATGTATTTCACCTCATAGGGTGCAATCCTCGCTTTGGGCGGCAATTGTCCTTTCACTTCCTCAATGGGCAATGTGATTTTTTGGAGTTGTGCGTGATAGGCAGCCGCTTCCAACACATTTTGCGTATCGGTGTGGCTAGCAACTGCCGCACCAAGTTGTTCCAATTCTTCTAAAATCTCCGACGGAATAGGAGCACGATCTACCCCCAACAATGCTATTTTATTGATGCTTTGCCAGCTACTCATCCGTCTTACTTCTTTTTCTTTTTCCAACCATCTCTCAACGTAACCGTCCGATTGAAAATGAGGTGATCGTTGGTGGAATCTGGATCGAGCGTAAAATAGCCCTTACGCAAAAACTGTAAATATTCGCCGACCTTGGCATCGAGCAGCGCAGGTTCAATAGGCACATTTTCGAGTACCGTTAAAGAATTTGGATTGATAAATTCCTTGAAATCTCGGTCTTCGTGTCCCGTTGGATTTTCGTCGCTGAATAAACGATCATACAAACGCACTTCTGCCCTTGCGGCGTGTGGTATGGACACCCAATGCAGCGTTCCCTTTGCTTTGATGCCCGAAGTATCGCTCCCACTTTTGCTATCTGGATAATAGGTACAATAAATCTCCTCGATCTCACCCGCTTCGTTCTTCTTCACCGCTTCACAATGAATGATGTAAGCCCCTTTCAAACGCACATTTCGACCAATATCCAAGCGATAGAATTTTCTGGGCGCATTTTCCATGAAATCATCCCGCTCAATATAGAGTTCCCGACTGAAGGGTACTTTTCTCGTACCTGAATGTTCGTCCTCTGGATTGTTATCAATCTCCAAATCTTCCACTAAGCCTTCTGGATAATTGGTGATGATGAGTTTTACGGGATTTAAGACTGCCATCACACGTGAAGCCACTTTGTTCAGATCGTCGCGTACGAAATATTCTAAATGCGATAGATCAATGATATTTTCGCGCTTGGCCACACCGATGCTATCACAAAAATTGCGCAAGGCAGCAGGTGTGTAACCTCTCCTACGCATACCCGAAATGGTAGGCATTCGAGGATCGTCCCAAGCACTCACATGCCCCTCTTCCACCAATTGCAATAGCTTACGCTTGCTCGTTACAGTGTAGTTCATATTCAAGCGTGCAAACTCAATTTGGCGCGAAGGATACAAGCCCAAAGTTTCGATGAACCAATTGTAGAGCGGACGATGATTTTCAAACTCTAGCGTACAAATGGAATGGGTAATATTTTCTAAAGCATCCGACTGCCCGTGCGCAAAGTCGTACATTGGATAGATGTTCCATTCATCGCCTGTGCGATGGTGCGTCTCTTTTTTGATGCGATAAATAATGGGATCGCGCATGTGCATATTGGGAGAAGCTAGGTCTATTTTAGCCCGTAAAACTTTTGCTCCGTCTTCAAATTCCCCCGCTTTCATACGCTGGAATAAATCTAAATTTTCCGCTACACTGCGATCGCGATATGAACTCGGCGTACCAGGACGGGTCGGAGTACCTTTTTGCTCCGCAATGGCATCGGGCGTAGAATCATCCACATAAGCTTTGCCCATTTCAATCAAGCGAGTCGCCATATCGTACAAATCGCCAAAATAGTCAGAGGCATACAAAGCTTCCCCTTCCCAATCAAAGCCCAACCAATTGACATCGCGCTTGATGGAATCTACGTATTCTATCTTTTCCTTGGTGGGATTGGTGTCGTCGAAACGCAAATTGGTTTTGCCACCGTATTTATTCGCTAATCCAAAATTGAGGCAAATCGACTTGGCATGTCCGATGTGTAAATAGCCATTAGGTTCGGGCGGGAAACGAGTATGCACACGTCCGTCGTGCTTACCTGCCTCCAGTTCTTGCTCCACGATTTCTTCTATGAAATTTAGGGCTTTGTAGGTTGTTTCTGTGTCTGATACCTTCATAAATTTAGTTCGTCTTTAGTAATGCTGTGAGCATTTGTACTCGCTTGTTGTTGACTCATTAATGTGAGTAAGGGGTGAAATTTTATTTTTTTATTTTTTGGAATGAACAGAGTTTTACTAAATTTTTGAAACTTAGCGAATCTAATGTGCTATTGGGGAGTTTCGCACAAAAATACACCATGTTTGCAAGATAACAACACATTTTTTACGGCTTTGAGTTCACAATTTGTAGCAGAAGTATTCAAAAATGCTCAGTGGAGGGCTAATCCCTATATTTTTTAACGCTTTTACAACAATTCGTTTTCCTCGAATAGCTTTATCTTTGCAAATGATAGACCTATACAATACACAATTGGGGATGTACGAAGTCTCATTTTCCCTAACATTTTACTTGAAAATAGTCTGAGTCAATGCAAAGCATTCGCGCAACAGCTATGCTCAGTAAGTTTCTTCGGACGGAAACACAAATTTCGTACACATCTAATCAACAATCGGGCGCATCTCAAAATGTCGCAGAAAGTTTTTTTCAAAGGTGAAAAACTTTCTGCTGGGTGGATTTTAAGGGCAAGAAGCGTTAAAGTTTTAACGCTTCTTGCCCTTAAAAAAATCCTTGGAGCATCCGAAAATTATCCTTTATAGATTTTCGGATGCGACTGCATGAAATACAAACGAAAATTCGCGCTTTAATCAATAAAACGACATTCTGAGATGCACCCTCAACAATCTAACTGATGAAGTATCTAAAAATATTTTCTGTAAGCCTATTTGCTTTTTTCCTGACGACTTATTTAGTTAACATGCAGAAGACATCCAACGAAACTGCCGAGGAGCAAACGACGATGGAAACGATCACCGTAAAAGTCAAAGGTGTTGGTTGCATGACTGACGTAAAAACGATTTCTAACAATGTGAAGAAAATACAGGGGGTTGCAAATTGCGAAATTATCGAAAAAGATGCCATCACTACTTTTGCAGTGCAAATGGATACAGCCATCGTTACGAAGGAAGCGGTTTACACTGCTATAGAGAATACTGCGGGCTGTAAAAATCCTAATGATCGACCTTATTCAGTGAAGATATGAGCTCGACTTTAGCCATTAGCATTTGGCTATTAGCCGATAGCGCTTAACTTACGGTGATTATATTTATTTACACTCAGTAAATACACTGTAAACTAAATAACTTCGCCTTTTGACGGTCTCTTTTGAAATCTATCTGTGTTATTTTTTTGCAGGAATAACTCGTTATGCCAGAAAAAAATGCCTTGATATATTCCAAAATAGCCTCGGTCAAAAAGCAAATAGATTTAATTTACAGTGTAGTAAAAAAGTGCGAGTGTAAGTAAATCTATCGTACTGACTGGTAAGCACTTACGATACAAGCTAACAGCAAAAGGCTAAAGTCGAGATAAGGAACGAGTCAAAAAATAACGGCTCACGCTTGACTCGTTCGTTTATCCTTTGGGATCGCTCTCAGACCTGAATATAAAAATTAGGCGCATACGAAGTTTTTAGCA
>JBCDKV010000473.1:0-4639 GCA_038746215.1 Bacteroidota bacterium
GTAAACGCCTACTGATCGGTAAGCCCCAAGGATTGCCGAGCAGCTAGTAACAGTAGGCTCGGCAATCCTAAGGGCTTACCGATCCAGTGGGTTCAAATTTCAATCTTAGAAGAGTAGCCGGAAACTAAGATAGGTTACTGAAAATTAGGTCATAACAGCTATGTGTTTCTATGTGACTATGTATTAAAAATTGAAAATGCCCAGTATTACCATTCCTACTAGCTTTTATTATCCAAAGCATTCCTAGACGCTGCATTCAACCCTTATCTTTTTTAATCGGTGCTGTTTTTACCCTTCCCACATTGGTTGCATTCGTTGGTTGTTTAGTATCTGATTCAGGAAAAGTGATGGAAACCACCATTTTATTCGCTTCAAGACTAGCTACGGTCTCTTCAAAGATTTTTTCGGAAGCGCAAGACATATTAGCTGACCAAAGATTTTGGGAACGACTCGCTGGCTTTATGTCATCGAATTGCGCCATATCGTACGCTTCAGATAGCTGCTGGAAGGCAGTTTTTCCCCTAAGTTCAATCAGTACGTTTTTGGTGAAAATCTCGTCGGAAGCTGTTTCAGAGGTGGTTTTACAGGCGACTAAGAGTAGTGCAAATACTAGGCTGGAAAGAATAAGTTGTTTCATAGTGTAATCGTTATTTGTTTGTTTACAGGTTGTGTGACATCTCAATGACAATTTAGCATATCAATTTCACAAATATAGACATCCTACAGATAATTTTTATGAAACTTCTATGATTTCTTTTTCTGCCTAATTTGTAGTTTTGCGACCTAATTCAGCAATTACTATGAAAGTCACCGAATATTTTGAGAAAGCCAATGGACAAACCCTTATCTCTTTTGAGGTCTTACCACCTTTGAAAGGGGGAAGCATGAAATCCATTTTCGATACCCTCGATCCTTTGATGGAGTTCAAGCCTCCTTTCATTGATGTCACTTACCATCGTGAAGACTTCGTTTATCGGAAAAATGCAACGGGACATTACGAAAAAACCTCTATCCGTAAACGCCCTGGCACGATTGGAATTTGTGCTTCGATCATGCACCGCTACGGTGTAGATGCTGTGCCGCACTTGATCTGTGGAGGCTTTACCAAGGAAGATACCGAAAATGCCCTTATTGATCTTAACTTTCTGAATATCAATAATGTACTTGCACTGCGCGGCGATGCTCGAAAGTTTGAAGGTAAATTTATTCCTGAATCCGCAGGGCATAATTTTGCCATTGATTTGGTGAAGCAAGTAGCTGATATGAATAGTGGCGTCTACTTGGACGGTGAGATTGACAATGGGACTAAAACGGACTTTTGTATTGGAATTGCAGGCTATCCAGAAAAGCACTTTGAAGCGCCCAATATGGGATTTGACTTGGAGTGGACGAAGAAAAAAGTGGAAGCAGGAGCAGACTATATCGTAACGCAGATGTTTTTTGACAATCAAAAATATTTTGACTATGTGGATGAGTGTCGAGCGGCGGGCATTGATATTCCCATTGTGCCAGGCATGAAGCCCATGACTAAAAAGTATCAGTTAACTTCACTGCCGAGGCTTTTTCATTTGGATTTGCCGCAAGATCTTGCCAACGAAATTTGTAAAGCCAAAAATGCTGCTGCCAGAAGACAAATCGGTATTGAGTGGTCTATCATGCAATCGAAAGAACTCAAGGAAAGGGGCGTACCTTGTCTGCATTATTACACGATGGGCGATACAGAAACGATCCGAGCGATTGTGGAGGCGGTGTATTGATATAGCAATCGCTGTAAGCTAAGCTTTGTTGATTTGTTTGAGTTGCTGATTTGTTTAGCAATTTGAGTACTAAAGTGTCAACTACTTTTGCAATTCAGATAGACTGGTTATCTATTTCAGGCATTGTTTATCCCGAATGGAGTATAAAACTTCGTATACGACTAAAAATCAATTAGGAGAGTACAAAGTTTTTAGTGATGCCTGAGAAAAATTTTAGTAAAGCTCTTGAGATCGCGCAACAAGTATGCCTAAAGGACTTTTATGGACGGAAACACAAATTTCAACTTATTTTTTGGAGAAAAATAAGTTGAAATTTGTGTTTCCGTCCGAAGAGAATTACTGAGCATACTTGTTGCTCAATTGTCTTACATTGACTCAAACTGTTTTCTGTTAATAAAACTAATACTTCGTACAGCCCTAAAAATCAATAGCAAATCCAAGAATCGGTAAGAGCGCAGCCGCACCCGCTTCGATCTCTACCAGACGAATAGGTTGAATCACTTTTCCTGCCTCGTCTCTATCCAATCCAAATTGTGGTGGCTGTGGATTTTCTTGTATAAGCGCATTTTGAAATTCTAAGTAAACATTGAGGGCAAGGGCTTTAAAATTCCATTTTTTGTCGATTCGCAAATCCAACTGATTGAAAGGTGCAAGGGTTTGGCGACCTAGATCATTATAATCCAATATCAAGATGGGATAAGCAGCCGTTGACCGTTCGATGTCGGTGGGTGGAAAAGGTGTTCTGCCCGCGAATCGATAGCGTGCGCTCACTTCCCAGTTTTTTCCAAACTTATAGCCGCCCGTGAAAGATACCAATTGTCCACTGTCCCAAACGGATGGTAAAAATTCACCCTCGATATTGGTAAACTCACTTTTGAAGAGCGTGATGGCGAGTATGCCATAGAAATTCTTACTCAATTTCTGCTGATACAACAATTCCAACCCGTAGCTGCGCCCTTCGCCCGTTGGGTCGACTGCTTCGTTACCCAGTACCGAAAAATCGCCACCTTTATTGGCTAAAGAAATACCATCTACAATCGAAATGGGATAATCGCTGTATTTTTTGTAGAAGCCTTCCACACTGAGTTTGCCGTAAGTGCCTAGCGTGTAAGAGAGACCTGCGACACCGTGCAAACTGCCAATGTAAGGATTGTCTCTATTCACAAAACGTCCCGATTCATCCTGATAGCCTAGTATGGTATAAGGCGATATTTTGTAGTATTGACCAACGGATGCGCTCAGTCGCCATTTGGCATCTGCGTCTAAAACGTAGCTAATCGCTGCTCTGGGAGAAAAGGTTTTAAACAAGGTATTTTGTTCCTCGGAAAAGGTATTATCGTCCATGCGGAAACCAAAGGATACGTCCAATCTGCCTGCTAGCATAGACTTAGAAGCCTGTGCAAAAAAACCGTATTTCAAAAAGTCTAACTCGGTATTGAAAGCATTATTAAAGACAAAATCTTGCGTCTCATTGCTATAGATCGAACGGATGATATTTAGACCGCCTGTGAGTGACCAGCCATCGACAAATTGCGTGTATTGGTAACGCAGTTTCTGCTCGGTTTCTTGACTGATGTTGCTGAGTACCAAACCCGTCTCGTTCTCATTGTCGGTATAGCGAGTGAAATCGTTGTTCAAAATGTTGACGCTCGCTACGGTAGTCATAATTCCTTTGCCATTTTTCAGCCGTTTTTTCCAACCCAAACCAGCCGTAGTTGTCCACTGATTGATGAGCGGTACTTGATCCAAAACCGATTGTTGTTCGGCATCAAAATCATCTGGGGCTTTCACACTGAATTGATCCAAAGAACCGATCCCCGTCAAATAAATCGAGTTGTATTCATTGATTTCGTGATTGATTTTATATTGATAATCCCAATAGTCGGGACGAATAGGGAGACCAATCAGTTCAAACAAAAACTGCAAGTAGCTTCTGCGCACAGACAGCAAATAGCTGGTTTTAGATTCCGAACGATCGCCTTTAAATATCGGGCCTTCGGTGGTCAGTGCGGTTTCGCTGGCACTTACTCGAATGTTGGTTTGACGTTCGCGTGGATTGCCTTTGCGCTGCTCGAATTGCAGGACGCCACTCAGCGGATTATCGTATTGGGCAGCAAAAGCGGAAGAAGCTAATTCCACATTTTCAATGAAATCCACGTTCAAAAGCCCCACTGGACCGCCTGCACTACCTTGGGTACTGAAGTGGTTGATGTTTGGAATTTCTACGCCATCCAGATAGTACACATTCTCATTGGGTGCGCCGCCTCGAATGATCACATCATTGCGAAAACCACCAATCGAACCAGATACACCGGGCAGACTCTGTACTACTTTTGCTACGTCATTGTTGCCGCCTGGATAGGTTCTGATTTCTTCGGGCGAAAGATTTTGGGAAGATAAAGGCGTCGTCAATTTAGTTTGAAAAGGACTTGCCCTCACGACCACTTCTTGGAGTTCCAAACCACCTTCTTGTAACTCAAAATTGAGGTCGTCGTTACCCTTAGAAGTGATGATAACATTGGTGCGGGTACTGTTTTGGTAGCCAATATAGCTCGCCGTGATATTGTAGCTTTCGGGAGCAATATTTTGCAGTTCATATTTGCCGTCTAGATCAGTCGTTGCCCCAATTTCTGTCCCTTCTACAATGATGTTTACACCAATTAGTGGTTCTTTGGTATTGGCATCCACTATCTTTCCGTATATATTCACAGTCGTTTGTCCAACAGCTAGGATACTCATTAACATGGCGAGTGTGAATATTTGTAATCTTTTCATTTTGTGCGTTGTCGTTGATGCAGAAAATTTCGTCCATTCTTCGACATGTTTATCTGAGTCTCAAAAGTAGTTGACACTTTAGCCTCAAATTGCTAATTTTTATTTCA